>JALGUI010000140.1 GCA_029820915.1 Candidatus Zipacnadia bacterium
TCTCGCCCAGCTCGGTGGGGATGAACCAGCGGACGCCCAGCTCCTCGAGCAGCCAGTAGACGGCGTTGATGGTGCCCTCCGGGACCTTGCCGGCCAGCACCAGGCGGTCGCCGGCGCACTCGACCACGAAGCCGTCGAAGGCCAGCGACGCGAGGTCGGCCTGCTCGGCCCAGGCGTCGTCGGGCGCGCCGAGGATGACGACCGGGCCGTCGCCCGTGGGCTCGGGCACCACCGGGAGCGTTGCGCCGGACACCTTGCCGAGGTACAGGCTGAGCTCCTCGGCGGCCAGCGCAGTGGTCTCGTCGGCGTCCGCGGGCAGGACGATGCGGGCGAGCGGCCGGCCGTCGCGGACCAGGGCCAGGTCGGCGGTACAGATCCCGGCCGCGATGAGGGCGGCCAGGCCTGCGAGCGCAAGTCGAAGCAGCGTCATGGTGGGTCATCCTCCCTTTCGATGGAGAGCGGCAGCGACGAGCGGCGGCGCGCAGGCGCCCGACCGGCTCACCCGTCCAGCAGGCCCTCATCGAACATCCATCGCACCGCGCGTTCCATCGCCTGCTCGGGACTGTGCTCAGGCCGATAGCCGACCTTCGCCGAGATGGGCGAGATGTCCGGGCACATGTTGGCCTGGAAGTGCCAGTTGGACCCCAGGTCCGGCGCGACCTCCGCCTCGAAGCGCTCCCAACTGACGAACTCGACGGGGATCGGCACTCCGTAGATATCCGCGTAGGTCTCGACGAACTGCAGCGCGGTGAGCGCGTACGCCGAGCCCACGTTGAATATCTCGCCCGCCGCCCCGCCCCGGTTCTCGGCCGCGCAGAAGAAGCCTCGCGCAATGTCCTCGGCGTCGCACGGGCCGATCAGGTTGCTGCCCGGCTCGGGCAGGACCACGGGCTCGCCCCGCTGCAGCGCACGGTGCACGTCGATGTTGCGGCCGCCCTTGGTGTCGAGCGGGATCTTGTAGGGGCCGCAGATGTTCGGCGGCATGATCGCGGTGAAGGCTATGCCGTCCGCGCCGGCACGCTCGCGCGTCGCCAGCATCTCCTCGTAACGCTGTGCATAGCTCTCGAACCGGCACGGCGCCTGCGTCACCGCGGGCGTCGGGACCACCCGGGGCAGCCCCAGCATCCACAGCGACCCGCACACGATGAAGTGCTCGCAGGTGTCCCGCAGCGCGCCATACAGCTCTGGCGAGCGGCCCTGGAGGATGTCGATGATGACCTCCGGGCGCAGCTCCCGGATGGTGTCCGTCCAGCCGTCGGCGCCGTAGCTGAGCTGCACCGCCCCGACCGACGCCCACGCACCGCCCTCGGGCATCGGGGTCCTGCCGGAGGAGACCACCGTCACCTCGTGGCCCGCCTCGACCAGCATCGGCGTGAGGTTCTTGCCTGTGTGGCCCGTTCCACCGATCACGCATACTCTCATCTGCGGTGCTCCTCTCATTGTCGCGCGCGACGTCAGCTCAATGCGCGGCCATCTTCAGCGTGTTCACGCCGCTACGAAGAGGTCGCCGTCGGCCCGCGACGGGCACGTGCAGCTGATGTGCACCTCGTCAAGCGGCGCGTACTTCATCCGGTCGGTCTGCACGGTCCCCACTGCTCCAACTCGTGTTCGTGCTGTCGGCGCATGGTCTCCACCCACCTGAAGGCGATGGTGCCGAACTTCGCGCCATCATGGGTGGACACGGGACCACCGCCAGGTGTTATGTTAGTAGTAGCGGCGTCCGGACGCAATGGCGGGGGCAGTTTCGTGACGATGTCAGGGCTTCATGGCCGGTGGAACGCCCGTCGCCAAGTGGCGTTCTCTATAGGAGGACGGCAACGCCGGAGGGCGGGGCCGCGCCGTGACCGGACCCGGTGCCCGGGGGAGGGCAGTGATGCGCGCGCCGGGAGTGCCCGCGTCCTCTGAATCACGCTGGAAGGGAAGAGCGCAAGTGCATGGATGGTATTGGCGAGCGGTCGTCGGTCTCTGCGTCGTCGTGTGTGTCGGCTCTCTGGGGGCGGAGGCATCAGGCGTCTCAGCCAGTGATATCGAGCGCCAGGCGCTGACGGCTCTCGCGGGCCGGATCGTGGGGCAGGTGGTGTGGGAGAGCAATCGCGACGGCCACTGGCAGCTCTACACGATGAACGCCGACGGCACCGGCGCCCGGCGCCTCACCTTCGGCCTCGGCAGCGATACCCAGGCACGATTCTCCGCCGACGGCACCCGCCTGCTGTTTACGCGCAGTATCCCCGGACAGCCGTCCGCCGTCTGGATCATGAGCAGCGATGGCTCGGGCGCGCGGAAGCTGATCGACAACGCGGCCGGCGCCCGATGGCGCAGGGCCGACCAGGCCATCCAGTTCCAGCGCAAGCCGAATCCCGGCCAGAACACCCGCCAGACGTGGGAGTACGATCTGACGACCGGCGAGGAGCGGCTGCTGTTCCCGCCCGACGGCGTCGAGTTCGAGCCGGAGATCTGGGGGGCCATCGGGAACGATGACGGCTCGCGCTTCGTCGCCTGGTCGCCGCGGCCGCGCGGAACCTGGGTGCTGTCGCCCGACGGCCGGGTGCAGAAGCGCGTTCACGCCGGGTGCGAGGGGCAGGTCACGGCCGATCAGCGCTACGGCTACGGGGTGCACGAGTCCGGCCGCTTCGTGCGCTTCGACCTCGCCGACGGCGAGGACATCGTGACCTTCAAGGAGCGCACGGGCGCCTGGAGCCACACCTACTTCCCGCGCGTGTCCAGAGACTGCGAATGGCTCATCTACGGTGCCTGCCCGCCCGATCAGCACGACCACGATACCAGCGATTACGAGGTATTCCTGGTGCCGCTCAAGGACTGGACGACGCCGGACGAGCCGGTGCGGCTGACCTTCAACACGCGGACGGACCGCTGGCCCGACATCTTCGTGGCGCCGGCCGGGGCGCGCGACCCGCTGCCCGACGGCCCCTGTGACGTGGCGGGCAACCGCCTGACCAACCCGCCGCCCGCGCCGCTGACGGTCTTCAGCTTCGCCTCCGACCAGGCCGAGCCCGACTGGGGCGGCGACTGGGGCCTGTGGCCGCAGGTGGAGGGCTGCGGGGGCGAGACGACCTGGGTCGCCGAGGACGCCGAGGGCGGGCCGGGTGGCTCGATGAGGATCGACTACGCCATCGCCGCCGACCCGCGCAGCTTCTCGATGTGGTTCGCGCCTGGGCGCAACGTGAGCCTGTCCGGCCACGACCGCTTCGTCATCTGGGCCAGGGGCACGGCGCCCTCCTTCACGCTGGTGGTCAAGGACCACAACTCCGACCCCGAGGGCGAGACCGAGGCGGGGATCGCCGACTGCGTCGTGACGGGCGTGACCGAGGAGTGGCGGCGCTTCGAGCTGCCCTTCGCCGGCTTCCACCCGCGGGAGCGGGACGGGCGCATCGACTGGGGAGCGATCAACCACGTGGGCGTGGCGATGATCGACGGGGTCAACGCGCCGTCGGGCAGCCTGCAGGTGGACAACCTGCGCGCCGTTCCGGGGGAATGAGGAGAGACAACGGCCGGGCGGGCCCGATGCGAAGCATCGTCGGGAAGCCCGCCCCTCCTGAACGACTGCGACAACGGCAACGACTGGGCGGCAAGGAGGCCCGCCCCTCCTGAACGACTGCGGCAACGGCAACGACTGGGCGGGCAAGGAGGCCCGCCCCTCCTGAACGACTGCGGCAACGGCAACGACTGGGCGGGCAAGGAAGCCCGCCCCTCCTGAACGACTGCGGCAACGGCAACGACTGGGCGGGCAAGAAAGCCCGCCCCTCCTGAACGACTGCGACAACGGCAACGACTGGGCGGGCAAGAAAGCCCGCCCCTCCTGAACGACTGCGACAACGGCAACGACTGGACGGGCAAGGAAGCCCGCCCTTCCTGAACGACAACGACAACAACCCGCTGTCGCCCACCGGTCCGGGAGGGGTACCAGCCATCGGACCCGCGCTTCGCTCCGCTCACAAAGGAGAGATGACCAATGGCACTGAAGCTACTTCCGGGCAGCGTTCTCGTGGTCGCGGCCCTCGTGGCGCCGCTGAGCGGGCAGGCGCAGACAGCATCGGAAGCGCCGTATCCCCCCAGCACGGCGATCAGGAGCATCACGTGGCACTGGGATACACACGCCACGGCGGCTCCCGGCAGTGACCTGTGGCCGGTAACCTGGGCGCCGGATGGTAACATCTATGTCGCGTGGGGCGACGGTGGCGGCTTCGGCGGGACGAACTCGGACGGGCGCGTCGCCATGGGCTTCGCGCGGATCGAGGGGCCGCCCGAGAGCTACGTTGGGGTCAATGTGAATGGTGGCAAGGACCCCGAGAACGCGGCCTCATTCCCGGAAACAGGCAAGACAGGCGGGATGCTGTGCGTCGGAGGCGTGCTCTACGCCCTCCTGAACCTGCAGGACGGGGAGTTCCCCGATGTCAACGCCGGGCTGGCATGGTCCACCGACCTCGGCGCCACCTGGACGAAGGCCCCGTGGGTGTTCCCCAAGGGGGTCGGCAGTCTCAAGCTCGCCAGGTTTCTGAACTTCGGCCAAGACCACACGGGCGTCCCCGAGCACCTTGCGGGCTTCGTCTATCTCTACGGCATGAGGCAGCCTGCCGACGGGGAGGCGGGCAGCGACCTGTACATGGCACGTGCGCCCGAGGACGGGCTCGCCGACCGCGCGACCTACGAGTTCTTGGGCGGACTCACCGCGGACGGCGATCCCATCTGGACCGCCGACGTGTCGCGGGCCGAACCGATATTCACCGATCCCAACGGCACGAATCCGGGCACCGTGGTCCACAATCCCGCCATCGGGCGCTACATCCTGACCGCGTACCACGGCGGACCGAGCCGCCTGGGGCTCTTCGACGCGCCTGAGCCCTGGGGGCCGTGGACCACCGTCGCCTACTACGACGACTGGGGAGAGATGGGCCCCGGCGGCTACGGACTGACCTGCAGCTTCCCGCGGAAGTGGATGAGCGCGGACGGACTCACCATGTGGTGCGTGTTCAGCGTCTGGGGAGACGGGGGCAAGACCGGGATAGCCGCGCACGACCACTTCAACCTGGTCAGGGCCACCCTGGCCCTGCATGACTAGCCCGCGCCGTCGGGCACCCCCCCCCGGCGCCCCCCGCCCGGCCGGTGCACCTGCCGATCGCCGGCACAGGCTACCCGGGGAATCACGGTGCATCGGCGAGGAAGCGCGCCAACTCCGTCCACAGGTCGTCGGGGAGCGCCACCGTGGCGGCGGCGATGTCCGCCTCGATCTCGCCGGGATCGCGCGCGCCCACCAGCGTCGAGGCGATGCGCGGCTCGCGCAGGCAGAACTGCAGGTTGATCGCGAGGAGGCCGACGCCGCGCGCCTGGGCCCACTCCCACAGGGCGCTCGCGCGCTGCAGGCGCCGGTCGGTGGCGAAGCCGCCCAGCGACCGCGCGGGCCCGCGAGGGTCCTCCCCTGACAGCAGGCCCAGCATGACCGCCGCACCGTTGAGCACGCCGACGTCATGCTCGGCGGCCGTGGGCAGCACTCCCTCGGCGGCGCTCCAGTCAATGAGATTGTGGTCGCAATGCGTCAGGGAGACATCGAAGCGGCCGCTGTCGATGCAGCGGCGGTGGAAGGGCTGATTGCGCACGCCCAGACCGATGGCGCGGATGGCGCCGATGCGTTTCAGATCCTCGAGCGCCTCCAGCGCGCCGCCGGTCGCGAACACCGGCTCCAGGCTGACCGGATCGTGCACGTGCACCACGTCCAGGTAGTCGGTGCCCAGCAGCCGCAGGCTGCGCTCGACACTGCGGCGCGTCCAGTCCCCGGAGTAGTCCATGACGCCGCGCTCCACGAAGCCCGTCTTCGTGGAGATGACCAGGTCCTCGCGCCTGCCCCCGGCGGCCCACCACTCGCGCAGAGCCGCGCCGATGAAGTGCTCGCTGGGCCCGTACATGGGCGAGGTGTCGATGAGGTTGACGCCCAGCTCGAGCGCGCGGTGCACGGTGGCGACCGCCTGTGACTCGTCGAAGCCATCGGTGGCGCGGCCCAGGTGGGCGCCGCCCAGGCCGATGGGGCTGACCTGGAGCCCGGTGCGTCCGAGACGCCTGGTAACCAGAGCGTGGCGGTCCACGAGCATCGCTTCCCGTGCGGAGAGTCAGTCCACGGCCCAGGCCGGGTCGCCGAGGTCCACCCAGGCGCCGCCATTGCGGGCGGAGTGAACGGCGCCCAGCACGGCCGACAGTGACCTGATGCCGTCGCCGTAGGGCGAACGGACCGGCGACCGGTCGCCCGGAGGTCGCTCGCGACCCGCAACGATGGCGTCGAAGAAGGACGCGAACTGGCGCTGGTAGGAGGCGCGACCGGGGTCGTCCTGGGCCACGCGCTCGCCGCCCACGGCCAGGCCGCCATCCGACAGATCGTAGAGCGACCCGTCCGCGATCACGAGGAACTGGGAGTGACCGTAGCCCGCCAGCGCTGAGCAGGTCGTGACGTTGGCGACGCCGCCCGAGGCGAGGGTGTAGGTAACGCAGATGCTCAGCGGGATGTCGAGCTCCTCGGTGGGGTCGGGCCGATCGACCACCCGGGCCGAGACGCCGGTCAGTTCGCCGCCGATCCAGCGTAGCAGGTCCACGGCGTGGATGGTGTTCTCGACGAAGGGGCCCCCGGAGAACTCCTCGAGCTGCCACCACCAGGCGATGGCCCCGCTGCCGTGCAGGCAGGCGGTGCACCAGCGCCTGGACGACATCGAGACCGGCGAGGTGCTCGCGGGCCGCCTCGGCACTACGGCGGTAGCGGCTGTTGAAGCCCACCTGGCTGATGACCCCCGAGCGCGCGATGGCCGCGTTGATCTCGCGCGCCTGGTCCATGCTCAGCGTCGGCGGCTTCTCGACGAAGAGGTGAATGCCGCGCTCGGCGGCCATGATCTCAGCGTCCGTGTGGGCGAAGGGTGGGACG
>JALGUI010000841.1:0-756 GCA_029820915.1 Candidatus Zipacnadia bacterium
GCGGAGACGCTCATCGGCGTGGGCGGGCGCGACCCGCGCGAGCACGCCTCCGTGGAGTACGGGCAGGAGGGCCTCGCGGCGGTCGTCGAGGCCATCACCACCCGTGCGCGCGAGATGCTGGATGAGATGCGGGGGTAGGGCCGGCAACGGCGCCCCTCCCCCGCGCGACCAAGGTCGCGCCGCCCCCTCCCCCTTTCGTCCCGCCCGCGGGCGGGACGAGGGCGGGGGAGGGGGAACGGCTGGGCTGTGCGCGGCCGTCGTCGTTACCCCCTCCCGCCCTCGCCACGTCGTCTGTGGCGAAAGGGAGGGGGAAGAGACTGCGCAAGCAGTCTCAGGGGGAGGATGCCGTCTGCGCCGGGAGGAGCATCCCGATGACCTGCCGGCTTGTCTGCTGCGCCATCGCGCTCACCGCGCTTTCCGCCGGCGCACAGGAAAACCTCGTCCGCAACCCCGGCTTCGAGGAGGGCAACCCCGGCTTCGAGGAGGGCGCCGCCGAGAACGGCGTGCCCGTCGGCTGGACGCCCCGCGAGCGCGAAGGCATCGGGGTGCGCGACGACGGCGGGCACTCGGGCGAGCACTACGTGCGCATCAGCGACCGGCTCGCCGATCGCGGGCAGTTTGTCGAGTGCGAGCGCGTGCCGTGCCGGTCGGGCGGCACGTGCACGGCCTCCGCCTGGTTCCGCACCGCGGACGGGTGCCGGCCGGGCGTCTACGTCAACATCTACGACCGTCTCGGCACGCGCATTCACAACGTCT
>JALGUI010000841.1:761-3353 GCA_029820915.1 Candidatus Zipacnadia bacterium
CGAGCGCGCCGTCGGACCGACCGACGGCTGGGTGCAGGTCGAGGTCTCGACCGAGGCGCCCGTGAATGCCTGGGAGGTGTCCGCCGCGGTGTACGCCTATGTGGGCGACGTCGGTGACTTCGATGCGGACGATGTCGAGCTGACCGTCGAGGGTGGGGAGGAACCCGGGACCATGGGCGTTGAGCGCGCGCAGCCGGGCGACCGCGGGCCCGCCGACATCGGCGACCGCCTCGAGCTGTTCGTGGACGGCTTCCTGGTGGACGCCATGACCGGCGGCGTTGAGCGCCGGCTGCACCATCCCGTCCCGCGCGAGATCATCCTCAGCCTCGACCAACCGTGGGAGGGGGAGACCTCCGCCTACTTCGTGGTGTTCCAGGACGGGGACCGCGTCCGCATGTACTACCGCGGGCAGGCCGGGCCCGGCTCCGACGACCAGGTCTGCTGCCTCGCCGAGAGCACCGACGGTGTCCACTTCGAGCGGGTGAACGCGGGCGCGTACGAGTTCGAGGGCTCCACGGACAACAACATCGTGTGGTGGGGCAGGGGCGCGCACAACTTCACGCCCTTCCTCGACCCCAACCCCGACGCGCCCGCCGACCGCCGGTACAAGGCCGTGGGCTACAGCCACGCGGGCAAGGGTCTGGGCGGCTTCGTGTCGCCGGACGGCATCCACTGGCGCGAGCTGCTCGACCGGCCGATCATCACCGACGGGGCGTTCGACTCGCAGAACCTCGCCTTCTGGGACGCGTTGCGCGGGCTCTATGTGGACTTCCACCGCAAGGGCCGCGAGGGCGTGCGCGACATCATGACCTGCACCAGCGAGGACTTCGAGCACTGGACCGATCCGGTCTTCTCATGACCTGCACCAGCGAGGACTTCGAGCACTGGACCGATCCGGTCTTCATCGAGTACGCGGATGACCGCAAGGAGCACATGTACACCAACGGCGTGCAGCCGTACTTCCGCGCGCCGCACATCTACCTCGGCTGGCCCGCGCGCTTCGTCCCCAATCGCCAGAAGGTCCCCGAGCACTCCGCCCCCGGGGTGAGCGACGCGATCCTGATGAGCAGCCGCGACGGCCTGCACTTCGAGCGCTGGGAGGAGGGGTTCATCCGCCCCGGCCCCGAGCCCGAGGTGTGGACCGACCGCAACAACTACCCGGCGTGGGGGATGATCCAGACGTCGCCCCAGGAGCTCTCGCTCTACTGGACCGAGCACTACCGGCACCCGACCATGCGACTGCGGCGGGGCACCATCCGCACCGACGGCTTCGTGTCGGTGCACGCGGGCGGCGAGGCGGGCGAGATGCTCACGCGGGCGCTGGTCTTCGCGGGCGATCGCCTCGTCGTCAACTACGCCACCTCGGCGGTCGGCCGGCTGCGCTTCGAGCTGTGCGACGAGGCCGGGGAGGCGATCGAGGGCTACTCTTACTTCGACAGCGAGGTGCTGTTCGGCAACGAGATCGAGCACGCGGTCATCTGGCCGGGCGGGGCCGATGTGAGCGCGCTGGCCGGCCGCCCGGTGCGCCTGCGCGTGCAGCTCCAGGACGCCGACCTCTACTCGATCCGCTTCGCGTCCGGTGGGCAGGAGTAGTCGCCGACCCGTGGACGACCTGCGGACCGCCGCCCGCGAGCGCCTGCGCCCCAGGTACACGCCGCGCGAACGCCTGGCCGCGGGGGTCGCGGGCCTGATGATGCTCGGCCTGTCGGCGGTCGGCATCTGCTACGCCATCCGGCAGCCGGGCCTCGACCCCATCACCATCTGGCCCTTCGCGTTCTGGGGGCTGGGCGCCGCGGCGCTGGGCATCATCCTGGCGCCGCTGCTGCGCCTGCGCCTGACGGTCCTGGTGGTCGGCTACGGCCTCCTCACGACCGTGGTCATCTCGGAGGAGCCGGCCTTCCTGTGGCGCTCGCTCGTCCACCGGGCGGCCGGCCGCGCGCGAGGCCGCAACCCCGCCCCGGCGCTGCGCGTCGTCACCGCCCCGGCGCTGCGCGTCGTCACCGTCAACTGCGCGGGTGGCCGGGAGGACGCAATCCTCGACGCCCTGGCGCAGGACCCGGACATCGTGCTGCTGCAGGAGGGCCCCGGAGAGGCGGCGCTCGAGCGCATCGCGCCCGAGAGCTGGGAGTGTGCGGGGTGGATGGACCCGGCGATCATGGTGCGCGGGACGCTGATCGCCGAGCGCCTCGAGAAGCACCTCGCGCACTGCACTTCATGTACTACGGGGTCGCGTTTCCCGACGCCCTCGGTGGGCGCGCGCCCGTAGTGGTGCTGTCCACGCGCCTGCCGCTGCCGCTGCTGCGGGCCGACATCTGGCGGCCATGGGTGTGGCGGGAGGCGGCGACGGTCGAGGGCCTGCGGGCGAAGGACATCCAGGCGCTGCTGGCGCACGCGAAGCGCGAGGCGGGGGACGGGCCGGTGATCCTCGGGGGCGACTTCAACACGCCCGCGCGGCACAGCCTCTTCGCGCCCTTCGAGCAGGCGGGGCTGACCGATGCCTTCCGGGCCGCCGGCAAGGGCTGGCCGAACACGATCACGTCCGACTTCCCGGTGGCGCGCATCGACCAGATCTGGGTGAGCGGCCACTTCCGC
>JALGUI010000141.1 GCA_029820915.1 Candidatus Zipacnadia bacterium
TAGCCGATCCAGCCGTAGTTCGGGAAGTCCTCGGGACAGAACGATCGCCACAGCTCGAAGACCGCCTTGTGGGCGGTGCCCTTGATGGCCTCGGAGTACTCCTGCGCCCACTCGAAGCCGCACTGTGTGCACAGCTTCCAGTAGTCGTTCCCGTTGGTGGGCATGGCGCCGAAGGTGTTGGTGTGGCCGACGCGGACCTCCGGCGCGGCCCCCTCATAGGCCTCGGTGATGCGGCGCATCCCGTCGATCCACACGTCGGTCATGAAGGTGCGGAAGTCCACGAAGGACGCGAAGTTGCCCGTCCCGCGCACGTCCTCGGTGGTCGCGCCGGTGATCTCGTCGAAGCCCGCGTGGTTCGTCCCCCACTGCGCGTTGAGCGCCGCGATGTCGCCGTACTGCTCGCGCAGCCACTCGCGATAGCGCGCCTGGCACCACTCGGAGAAGCACACCTCGCGCCGCTCGTGTCGGCTCGTCAGCGTCGCCTCGTCGCACAGGTTGATGGCGAAGGGCCCGAGCCGCCGGTACCGCGCGATCTCCTCCGGCGCCTCGGTCGTGTACTGCTCGATGATCTCGGGGTCGCTCAGGCAGGGCCCGCGCGCGCCGTCGTCCACGCGCGCGCTGCCCGTGAACACCCGCCCCGCCCGCGAGTGGATGCCCGACACCAGGGGGAACTCGCTCGTGCCGTACGGGTAGGTGCCGAACTTCCCGTTGAAGCCCAGCTCCAGGAGCATGCGCGAGTACTGCTCGCTCACGTACGGGTTGGTCATGCCGTCGCCCCAGGTGCTGATGTGCCAGTCCTGCCGGGGCGCGGTGTTGGCGATGCTCGGGAAGTAGGCGTCGGTCCAGGCGCTGTCGATCTCGCGCCCGTCGAGTATGAGCTTGACGAAGAGCTTGTGGCCGGTGGTCAGGAGTTGCCCAGCGGGCGGCGCGAGTTCGATGATCGTGTCCGCGGCCGCAGGCACCGATACCTCGGCCACTACGCGCCCCCACGAGTCCACGAGGCGCGCCTGCACAGTGGCTCCCGCGGGGAGGTCACCATCGAACGCCAGACGTGCCGAGACGAGGTCTCCCGGCTCGTACCACTCGCGGTCGGGGGCGATCTCGGCGATGGTCGCTGGCTGCGCGCTGCTGATCATCATCGTCCCCCATGCGAGCGCCCCGCCGGTGGCGTCGCGCACGACGGTGTCGGCCAGCAAATCGCCTGCGGGGGCGTCGGCGGGCATGTCGATCGCCAGCGGCTGGGCGGCGGGGCCGGTCTGCCTGGCGTAGCGAAGCTCCGGCTCACCCCACCGAAGCTCCCGGCTGTGCCGCAAGGTGACCTCCACCGTCGCGCCATCCGGGGCGCCCGTGACCGCCACTCCCGGACGGTCGGGCGCCGGCGACAGCCCGATGCCGCTCTCCCCGCGCGCCGCCCAGTGGATCGACCGGGCGATGAAGGCCAGCCAGTACTCCCAGAAGCGCATCTCGCGCCTCTGCCACGCCGCGTGGTCGGTCTCGACCGGCCACATGCCCCACACCCGCGACACGTCGGTCGGGAAGTTCAGCCACACCACGCGCCCCTCGCCGATCTGCCCCACGCGCACCTCATTCAGGATGTGCGCGGGGATGTAGTCCCACGGGATGCCGCGCATCAGGTAGTGATCGCCCGGGACCGGCTGCAGGTCATCCAGCTCGCAGTAGCTGCCCAGCCGCCCGAAGCCCGAGATGACCACCAGCCCCGCGCCCGCCTCGACCCTGGCGCGGACCTCCTCCTCAATGCGCGCGTCCAGCTTGCTGGCGATCACGTAGACCTCGTACTCCCCCGCGTCCATGCGGCGCATGACGCGCCGGCCGTCGGGCGAGGACAGCGACTCTCCCGTGTAGCCGCCCTCGATGACGTCGTAGTCCATCTCGATGCGCTGCGACAGCTCGACCAGCTCGCGCACCGTGCGGTAGACATAGATCGAGAACAGCGCCCGCAGCGGCCCGCCCGCGAGCGGCGTCGCCCATGCCGTGTGCTCGCGCACCACCGGCTCTTCGTCGGGCGTGTCGCGCTCGCCGAAGTAGAAGCTGTTGAGGTACGCGCGGGTGGGCTCCCCCCTCGTGATGGAGACCCAGTCGTAGGCGACCTCGCCGGTCTTCCCGATGTTGTAGATGTAGAGGCGCGCCACGGGGTTGGGCGCCACGAAGCTGCGGCCGAACTCGGCGTACTCCTCGTCCACCGCGACGTTCCACATCAGCGGCGTCTCGCGCACGGGCGCGTCCTCTCCGTGCACGATCAGCGCTCCGGCGATGCCGCCGCCCGAGCCGCGCGCGCGGAAGCTGATGGTGTAGGTCTCGCCCGGCTCGAGCGCGATGTCCTGGGTGGCGAGCACGTAGGTGTCGCCGACCGAGACCAGCTCGTTGTTCCCGCCCATGAAGACGGTCTCGCGCAACAGCGCGCGGTCGGCGGTGGTGGACCACCCGTCCGGCACGCCGTCGCCGTCGGCATCCTCCTCGAAGCCGGGGTTGGTCAGAAGCTGCCCCTCGGTCGGGTAGCCCGCGGCCAGGACGGAGCTGCCCAGCGCCGTCAGCAGCGTGGTCAGGACCGCTCCCGCACGTATCATGGCGGTCATCTGCGTCGTCCTCCCTTCATTGCGCGTCACCGCGGCGGGCGAAGTGCTTCTCCAGGAACTCCCCGGCCAGCCGCTCGCCCTCCTCGGTCAGCCGGACCGACTTCGCGCTCGTGCGCGGGTTGCTGATCCAGCCCCTGTCGTGCAGCCGGTCGGTGATCTCCCAGGCCATGCCCTTCCAGACGCGCGTCTCGTGCTTGTCGCCGTGCACCCCCAGCCACATGAGCGCCAGCGCGACCTCGTCGATCTTGTCGTCATCCAGCTCAAGCTCGTCGCTCACCGCACGTCACCTCGCAGCCGGCTCGGCATTGGGACACACGTTGCACAATGCGCCTCCCACGCCCCCTTTCCCTTCCCGCGAGAGAAGGACCGCTGCCGCGCGCAGGGAACGAGGTCGTGCTACCATCGCCCGAAGGAGGCCGTCATGACCGAAGAGCTTGCCGTCAACGGCGGACCGAAGACCCGCGACACTTCCGTGAAGCCCTGGCCGACCATCGCCAACGCCTCCGGCCGCGACTTCGGCGAGCAGGAGATGGAGCTGCTGCGCGAGGTCATGGAGTCTGGGAGCCTGGGCTACATGTACGGCTCCATGGTGAAGCAGTTCGAGGCGGAGTTCGCCGCCCGCCACGGCGCGAAGCACGCGTGCGCGGTGAGCTCGGGAACCGCCGCCCTGCACACCGCCATGGGCGCGCTGCAGCTCGAGGTAGGCGACGAGGTCATCACCTCGCCCGTCACCGATATGGGCTCGGTCATCGCCATCGTGCAGTGCAACTGTGTCCCGGTGTTCGCGGACGTCGAGCCCGAGACCATGCTGCTCGATGCACAGAGCGTTCGCGAGCGCATCACGGACCGGACGCGGGCACTGATGATTGTCCACCTGCTCGGCCAGCCGTGCAACATGGACGAGATCATGGCCGTGATCGAGGAGCACGGGCTGTACCTGATCGAGGACTGCGCACAGTCGCACGACGCGAAGTGGGACGGCAAGGACGTCGGCACCTTCGGACACTTCGGCTGCTTCTCGCTGCAGCAGAGCAAGCAGATCACGACCGGCGACGGCGGCATCGTCATCACCGACGACGATGGCCTCGCCGATGAGGCCTATCGCTTCCACGACAAGTACTACGACCGCTCCGGGCAGAACCGCCCGCCCGAGCGCATCGGCATGAACTACCGCATGAGCGAACTGGTGGGCGCGGTGGCGCTGGCCCAGACGCGCAAGCTCGACCGCATCAACACCCGGCGGCGGGAGACCGCCGAGGCGCTGATGGCGGGCATCGCCGCGATCCCGGGCATCAATCCCGCGACCGTCCACCCGAAGGCCACGCATGGCTGGTGGCGCATGGCGCTGAGCATCGACGAGGAGGAGCTCGGGGCGGACGCGCCGACCTTCAGCCAGGCCATCTCCGCCGAGGGCCTGCCCTTCGGTCGCGGCGCGGCGCGCGGCGAGCCGATCTGCATGCTGCCGGCCTTCCAGGACTACGCGGCCTACGGTACCGGCGACTTCCCGTGGGAGCGGCCCTACGGCCGGCGCGTGGAGTACCGCTTGGAGGACTACCCGGGCACGAACTGGGCGATGGCGAACGTCTGGACGGCGAGCTGGAACGAGGGCTACACCCTCGATGACGTGGACGACATCCTGCGCGGCCTGCGCAAGGTGAGCGAGTGGTACACCGCGCGTGGGTAGAACGACCAACGGCGATCAGTCGGCCGCCGCCCGGCGCCTGCGCACGGCGTCGGCGATGGACGATGCGCCGATCACCAACAGGTACACCGCGCCCGCGAGGACGATGATGGTGGCGCCGGTGGGCAGGTCGGCGCCGTAGCTAATCGCCAGCCCCGCCGTGGTCAGGACTGCCGCCAGCGCCGAGGACAGCAGCATCACCTGCCACAGTGAGCGCCCGAAGCGGCCCGCCGCCGCCACCGGCAGCGTGAGCAGGGCGATGACCATTACCAGGCCGACCACCGTCACGAGCAGCACGACGGTCAGAGCCGTCAGGCACAGCAGCAGCAGATAGTGGACCTCGACGTTGACGCCGCGCAGGCGCGCGAACTCCTCGTCGAAGGAGATCGCCAGGAACTGGCGGTAGAACGCCAGGCCCAGCACCAGCACCACGACGTCCAGCGCCGCCATCAGCCACAGGCTCCCCGGCGTGACCATGAGGATGTTGCCGAAGAGGTAGCTCATCAGGTTCTCGCTGTAGCCGGGGGTGCGGTAGATGAACAGCACTCCGACGGCCATGCCGATGGCCCAGATGGCGCCGATGGCAGTGTCCTCGCTCTCGCGCCAGCGCAGGCTGACGATCCAGATGATGACCGCCGAGAGCAGTGCCGCGAACACGGCGCCGTGCAGCGGGTGCAGCCACTCCCAGTCCAGGACAACCTGCAGGTAGCGCGCGACGCCCATGCCGCCCAGCACGCTATGGGCGATGCCGCCGGCGATGTAGGTGATGCGGCGCGCCGAGACGTAGCTGCCCACGATTCCGCAGGCGACGCTGGCGAGCAGCCCGGCCGCGAGGGCGTTGCGTAAGAAGGCGTGCTCGGCGAGCGCGCCGAGGAACTCACTCACCTCGGTCATCCTCCTGGTAGGTCTCATCATGCCGCACGACCTTGCGGTCGCTCCCGTACAGGCGCTCGAGCACGTCGCCCGTCACCTGGCAGATCTCCGTGGTGGGGTGGCGGAGCACCTGCCGGTTGACGCACAACACCCTCGTCACCGCGCTTGAGACGAAGCCGAGGTCGTGGGTCACGAGGACGATGGTCATGCGACGGTTCAACTCCTGCAGCAGGTCAAGGATCTCGCGCTCGGCGCCCACGTCGAGGCTCGCCATGGGTTCGTCCAGCATGAGCATGTCGGGCTGGGTGGCGAGCGCCCTGGCGATCAGCACGCGCTGCTGCTGGCCGCCGGACAGGTCCGCGAAGCGCCGGGCCTCGATTCCGGACAGATCGACGGCCGCGAGGCCGCCCCTCACTTCAGCCTGCGCCTCCGACCGCCGCGCCCCGAACGGATGCCGGTGCCCGAGGTGGCCCATGAGCACGACGTCGGCGACGGTCACGGGCAGCCGGCTGTCGTACTGGAAGCTCTGCGGCACGTAGCCCACACGCTCCGCAGCCGCCACCGGCGGGCGGCCGAAGACGCGGACCGTGCCGCTGTCGGGCTGCAGCAGCCCGAGCATGAGCTTGAGCAGAGTGGTCTTGCCGCCGCCGTTAGGCCCGACGACGCCCACGAAATCGCGCTCCAGAATCGCGAAGCCGACATCCTGGAGCACCGGCGCGCCACCATAGGCGAAGTCCACGCCCTCCAGTTCGACCACCGGCGACCGGCCTGCGGTATCGGCGCCGGCGGCCGCGTCCGGGACCGCTCGCGTCTCGCTCATGGCTCCTCCCTCCCACCCGCCAGGTCGATGCCGTCGATCAGCCGCCGCAGCAACTCCTCGTCATCGTCCGAGACCGCGTAGTCGTAGGCCTCCTCGAGCTTGGCGACCAACTCGCGGAACTCGTCGTTGTCCGCCATCAGCGCGTCGAGCTTGCTCCTCGCCACCTTCGCCGCCTCCTCGAGGTCCGACAGGTCCAGGCCCAGGCCGAGCAGGTCACTCAGCGCGGCGGTCACCTTCATAATGCTGTGCGGGTAGGTGGGCATGTCGAGGAACGGGTAGTGCGGGATCTCGACGACGAGATTGTGCCAGGCGATGCCCAGATCAGGGGAGTGGTAGGTGAGCGACGTGACTATGCTGGACGGGCCCTCGTAGTCGCCGAAGCCCAGTCCTGCGTCCCGCAGGCGCTGCCCGTGCTCCTCGCTCGACGTCGAGGCCCGGATGCGCGGCTCCCGGGTGTGCGGCACGGGGCTGGCGACGCTGCCCAGGAAGTACACCTCGCGCACGCCCAGCTCCTCGCACATCCCGAAGATGCAATCGCAGTAGGAGCCCCAGCGGATGTGCGGCTCCTCACCCGTGAACAGCACCAAGTTGGCGTCCGGAGCGCACCAGAAGCTGTTGTCGGGGTAGACGATCTCCTCCACCACACCGCCCTCGATCCTGGCATGTGGCCGGAA
>JALGUI010000142.1 GCA_029820915.1 Candidatus Zipacnadia bacterium
GTCGGCGCGTAGGTCGGCTCGGGCTCCAGCGCGGCCGTCGCTCCGAGCGCCAGGTTCTCCGCGGCCATCAGCGTGTCCCACGCAGCGGGCGACTCCTGCGCGTGAATCGACCAGTGGTCATGCGATCTGATGGCCTGTCCCGCCGCCACCCGCGCTCCCACCAGCACGACCAGCAACGCCACGATCAGCGTCCTCATGGGCGATCCCTTCCATCGGCCTCGCCGGATCGAGTTCCTCGTCCGTAGTGTGCGCGTTCCACGCTGACGGTTGGGTTCCTTGCACCTGCTGACGATGCCTCCGATGCGCCGCTGCCCGTCGTCACAGGCGGCGGCCGGTGGCAGGAACGACGCGCTCGCCGCCGAACTCCTCCCCGCTCCCGTGCGTCGGCATTCGGTGGCGGCGGGCGCCGCGTCTGCAAGGGAGAGAATCGTCATGCCACTTGTGCTCAAGGTCCTGTTGCGCGCGGCCGTCGGGCTGGCGCTGCTCGCGGTACTGTTCGGCACCGCCTGGCTGGGGGGATGGTGGTGGCTGGCCTTCGTCTCGGTGCTGGCGATCATCGCCCTGGACGAGTACTACAACGCGGTGAAGATCAAGCACATCCGTGCGGACAAGTACCTGGGCATGCTGTGCACGGTCCTGATTCTGCTCGTCGCGCTGCTGGGTGAGGACACGCGCAGGCTCGCGGGCCCAAGCAGTGCCACCACGCCGTACGGCACTCTCGGCCAGGCGGCGGTGGCCGACATGCTGCAGCTCACGCTGTTCGTGCTGCTGCTATGCGTCGCCGGCACTCTCGTCTCGCAGTTCAAGCTGCGGCAGACCTCTCCCGTGGTCAACACGGCGACCACCGTCTTCGGCGTGGTGTACGTCGGAGTGCTGCTGTCCTTCGTGTTACGTGTGCGCTACCTGGACATCCCGGAGCTGGCCGGCGCCGAGACGGCGAGTGTGTTCGCGCATCGGCTGGGAGCCCTGCTCTTTGTGATCGCGTCGGTGTGGGCGTGCGACAGCGGCGCGTATCTGGCCGGTAGCCTGTTCGGACGCAGAAAGCTGGCGCCCCGCATCAGTCCCAACAAGACCGTCGAGGGGTCGGTGGCCGGGCTCGTGGCGGCGACGGTCGTCGCGTCGGCCATCGGCATCTGGCTCGGGCTGCCGGAGCGTCACTGCCTGCTGCTCGGGGTCATGATGGGCGTGGTGGGCCAGCTCGGCGATCTGGGCAAGTCGGTGCTCAAGCGAGACCTGGGGATAAAGGACTTCGGCTCTCTCTTCGGGCCTCACGGCGGCGTGCTGGACCGCTTCGACGCCATCCTGGTGTGCATGCCGCTGGTCTACTGGTACTTCTGGTTCTTCTGGGTGGCCAGAGGCACATAGCACGGCTCGCGGCCGGCCGCGCGGACCACCTTCACTCGGCGACACTCAGGCGCCCGGGACGTCCCCCCAGACTTCAGCCTCCACCAAGGTCAACCGCTGCCCGGGGGCGCGGGCCGCGAAGGTGACCCGCAGGTGGCGACAGGGCCCGGGCGCGGCGAGGGGCACCGCCACGTCGAGCACGTCCTCGCCCGCTTCCCGACCCTCCGCGCCGCCTGCGGCGTGCCACTCGCGACCGTCGGCGCTCGCCGCCAGCGTCACGTCCGGGAGGCTGTCGCAGAACCAGAGCCTGAACTCGCGCAGCGGGTACGGCCGCCTGAGGTCGAAGGCGATGGTCACCGGCTGCGTCGTCTCCCACGACACCATCCAGCGGTCCGCGGGCAGAGCATAGGGCGCCGAGCGCGTGTGCCCGGTCTTCCTCGCCCGGATCGCCTGCCGGCGATCGGTGAGATGCCCGTCCCCGAGGGCCACGGCCCCCCCATCCCCCGCGGCGTCGGGCATGGCATCCGGTGGCGGGGAGCAGGTATACGTGCCACCGGTATCATGGTTCAGGTGCACGCGTGGCATCTCTTCCTGCCACAGCACGTGGTTGCCCGTCAGGCACAGGCCGGGCGGCGCCGGCTCGTGCCAGATAAGGCTGTCCGGGAGCTTGAAGCGCCAGATGGGCAGCCCGGTCGGGGCGCCGAGCCATTCTGTCCACGCCGTGAAGAACTCGCGCCACGAGGCGTCTGCCACGGCCGTGAAGGAGAACGGGTTCGAGCCGAAGAGGATGGCCCGGCCGTTCCCCAGGCGACGACAGGTGACGGCCGCGGAGCCGTCGTCGTAGCTGGCCAGGACTTCAACGGCCTCCGCAGGAGAGAGGCCGTAGGCCTCGGCCGTCAGCGGCAAGCCCGCGCCGAGGTCGCGGTCGGCGGGCGCCAGGCCGGTCACCGGCAGCCGCTCCCCGACCGTGACGCCGAACAGCTCGGCCCGCTCGGCAGCGGTGTCATTGCCCACGATATCGGTCTCGAAGGCCTGCGGATCGGCGCACACGAGCGTCCCCCCATGCGCCACGAACTCGCGCAGCCGCGCCACCACCTCCGGGCGCTGGTAGCGGGCGCACGGCAGGTAGATGATGTCGAAGCGGGCCGCCAGATCCGGCCGGTGCATCACCTGGGCGCAGTCGATGAAGCGGAACCACGAGCGCGCGACGGGCCCCAGCATCGTGTAGCACGCCTCGGTCTGTTCGCCGTAGGGGCGGAGCGCGTCGTAGGGGACGGCGGCGAGGGTGTCACCGTTGAGCAGGATCGCGGTGCGCTCGTAGTCGGGGTATTCCGGGCGCGGCATGGTGCGCAGCAGGTCCACCACGTTCATGACCGTGTGCCAGCGGCGCGGGGAGCCGAAGTAGCAGGTCCTCGTGTCGCCCACCATCTTGCGCGCGTTGCCGGTGTCGGGCATGTACAGGTGCAGGCCGCTGCCGCCATTGCGGAAGATCTGGCTCAGCTCCTCGAGCACCTCGGCCGGCGTCAGCGCGACCAGGTAGTGCTCGATGTGGGCGCAGGGCCAGAACTCCTTGCCCGTCAGGTCCGCGATGGCCTTAGTGATGTAGCCGAGTTGACATCGCCACGGGTCACCGCGGGACGCGTGCTGATAGGTGAAGATGTCGAACAGCTCGGCCTGGGTGCTGAACTCGTAGGGCTGCAGATCCCCGCCGCCGTCCACCGAGATGATGGGCATGTCGGGCGCGTGTCGCCGGACGATGTCGCACAGGCGCCGATTGCGCTCGCGCATGACGGCGTTGCACCACCGGCGGAAGGCGATCCACTTGTAGGGGTCGGGGTCGCGTTCGACCGAACCGGCCGGGATGCCGAAGCGCCCGTCGCCGAAGCGCTCGCGAACGTCGGCGTCGGCCTGCGCGATGTACTCGTAGTCCCCCGGCCGTGCCATGAGGGCGGAGCCCTGCTTGAGCGCGCTGTCGTCCACCTCGTCGCCGGCGAACACGCCGAAGACCAGCGGATGCGGTCCGGCGAACACGTCCTCGATCTCCGACAGGCTCGCGTCGATGGCCGCGGGGCCGAGAACCCAGGGGAAGCCGCGATACTGGCGCGTGGCGGCCGGGGCGTTGCGCACCCGCCAGCGGGCCATGGGGTGGTCCATCTCGAGGTCGCGCACCACGCCGTGGCCGATGAAGATGAGGCGGTGCTCGGCGTGGATGCGGTAGGCCTCGTCCTCACTGTAGCGGATCGCGAAGCGCTTCGCGGTCTCCCGCAGCAGCGAGACATCGTTCAGGTGCCCCCAGATGAGCGTGCCCTCGCGCCGGAGCCCCGGTGGCCGATCGCTGAGCAGCTCGTCGAAGAGGGGATCGGGGACCGACCAGGTGCGAGGTCCCCGGTAGATGGGCCTGACGGCCTGCAGCTCGCTGCGGTAGACCTGCCGGTCGTCAACGTGCACCGCAAAGGTGTAGACCGGCCGCCCCTCGCCGGGGACGGCGTAGCTCACGCGCAGGTCCGAGGAGGCGCCCGCGGGCACCTCCGCCTGCTCGGCGGCGGCCGGCTCGCCGTCCGCCAGCACCTCCAGACGCAGCCCGACCGGCCGGGGGCCCGCGTTGCGCACCCGCACGGCGAACGCGTTCAGGCTCGCGTCGGCCACGTCGGCGCTCACGCCGCCGCGCGACAGCACCTGGACGGTCACGGGCCCGGGCTCAGGTGCGAAGCGCGCCTCGCCGCAGGCGGTGGCGTCGGCGAATCCGGCGGGCGCCTGCACCCAGGAGCTGAGCTCCTCCGTCCCCGCCCTGCGGCCCCGACAGAAGTTGATCCCCCAGGTCTCGCCCGGCTGCGGTCGGGCCCCGATTCCCGCGAAGGGCACGGCCAACTCGCAGGTCCAGCGCCCCTCCCCCACGTGCCCGCGAGCCGTGATGCCCGACAGGCCGGCCGCCTCCAGGCCGGCGGGGGCGTACAGCGCGTCCCAGTACACGCCCCGGGAGTTCACCAGCGCGTGGTAGACCCAGGTGTCCCCGTTGGGTGGGTCGAGGACCAGCCCCACGCAGTCGTCGGTCCGCACCGGGCCATCGTGGCCGCTGGTCTCGGTGACGAGCCGGTCGGTCTCAGGCTCCTCGCAGGTGAAGCCGACGTAGAGAGCCTCGGCATCGCAGAGCACCAGGGCCTCGGTGGCCGCCTCCGGCCTCTCGCCGGTGTCCATGAGGACGAAGTCGGCGACCCGCGCCGCCTGCCGCCAGACGGGGTCGGACAGGTCGCCCCCCAGTTCCGGCCCGCGCTCAACGACCGGCACGGTCAGCTCACGGCCGTCGCCGAACGCCGACTCGGCGGCGAGCAGCACGCCCAGCCCCAGGCCCATCGCCAACAGCGCACGCACGCTCATGGGCGCCTCCCGGTCGGTCGAGATGGCGGCGGACTCCGAGCCGGCCGCCACGCTACGCGCGCCGCCCTACGGCCCGGCGACCGGCCGCCCTCGGGCGGACGCTCCCCACAAGTGCAGAGGCGCCCGGCTGATGAGCCGGGCGCCGGTGTTCGCGACCTTTGCCGCTACCACATGTTCGGGGATTCCGTCGCGGACCCCGCCTCGGTCACGACCACGTTCGTGGCCCGCGGGCCCTTGGCGTCCTCCTCCACGTCGAACTCGACCTTCGAGCCCTCGGCGAGGCTCTTGTAGCCCTCGCCTGCGATGGAGGAGTAGTGCACGAATACGTCCTCCCCCTCCTCGCGCTCGATGAACCCGAATCCCTTCGCGTCGTCGAACCACTTCACTGTACCGGTCGCCATGCAACTTACCTCCAAGGTGCGTCTTGCCGTGCGCTGCTCGCCCACCAGGAGATAACCCACTAGCGACCCGAACAACAGCACTATCGGGCGGTATCCCCGCCTCATACTCGTCGTGAGCATACCATGTTCGGCGCACCGATGCAAGGAGCAGCTTGGCGGCCGTGTCAAGCCAAAGTAGAAATGTCCGGTTCTGGCAAAGTAGAAATGCCCTCCTCCCGTCGGGGCGCTCTGTCCTGATGCAGGGGTTTGCTGGCCGCACTGCGAAATCCCCTCGGGCGCCGTATCCCCTGTCCGCTCAGCGCGGCGGCGCACATCGCTCACAACGGAGGCCTGCCATGAGATCCAGCGTCCTCATCACCTGCTCGCTGACGATCCTCGGCGCCATCGCCTGCGCCCAGGACGAGCCCGTCCGCGGGCCCAGCGCGGGAGACAACCTCGCCGCCGGCCTGCCCTGCGCCTTCGACCCGGCGCCCGCGTACTCGCACTGCACGGACGACGGTGACCCGCATCAGCTTACCGACGGCCTGTACAACGGCTGCGCCTGGACGGAAGAGGGCACCGTCGGCTGGCAGGTGCGCCGGGACCGTGTCTTCCTCATCGACATCGACCTCGGCGACTCACACCCGATCGGGAGAATCACCTTCGACACTGTGACCGGCGGCGCCCAGGTCACCTTCCCCGCCGCCGCGCTCGCCTTCGTGAGCGACGACGGTGAGGGCTACCGCTACCTCGGTGATGTCCTTACCGACTCGCTGCCACAGACCGAGTTCCTGAACCACCGCTTCGAGGCCGACCAGCTCAAGGGCTTCGGCCGCTACGTGCGCATCGCGGTCATCGCCGGCGGCTTCTACGTCTTCTGCGACGAGATCGAGATCATGCGCGGCGACCACTCCCCCGAAGAGGTAGCCTACGTTGATCCGGGGCCCATCGCCGGTGACGAGGTGCGCGCGTACGCCAACGAGCTGATCCCGTGGGTCACCCAGAAGAACGCGACGCTGACGCTCCTGCGCGAGGCCCAGGCCGCCCTGGATGCCCGCCGGCCGCTGGTCGAGGACCAAGTGCTGGTCGATGACGCGCGCGCCGCCATCGAGGACGGCCGCCGTGACGCGCTCTCCGACCGCGAGGTCACCGAGCCGGACTACCGTCTCGGGCCGCCCTATCGGGATCCCGATCGCGTCGCCTTCGCGGCGATGGCCCGCATCAACGCCGCCGTCTGGCCCGATGCGCCGGTCGTCGTGTGGCTGCACGCGGATGCCGACTGGCTCCACGTGCTCGATGGCCCGGCCGATCAGGACCCTGGGGCCGAGGTTGCGGTGGACATGATGCAGAACGAGTTCGCCACCGCGAGCTTCGTGGTCACGAGCTGCCGCGAGGAGGCGATGCTGCTCGACGTGACCGCTACCGAATTCGCCGGCCCGGGCGGCCTCCCCGCGTCCGACATCCTGGAGATCGCGCAGGTCGCCCACGTCGAGGCGTTCGGATACAACTACCGCGACGACGCCATCGTCCCGCCCCGCGAGGGCCCGGTCGTCCTGTTGCCCGGCGTCAGCAAGCGCATCTGGCTCACCTTCCGCACCCGTGGCCTCGAGGTGGCCCCCGGCAACTACACGTCCACCGTGACGATCGCGACCGGAGGCGAGGCCGTGGCGACGGTCCCGGTGCGGCTGCGGGTCTGGCCGCTGCGCTTCCCCGATGACACCACGCTGCACAGCAACTCCTGGGCGTACTTCGACGA
>JALGUI010000143.1 GCA_029820915.1 Candidatus Zipacnadia bacterium
CACCGAGTGGTCGGAGTGGTAGATGTATCCGCCGCCGCGCTTGGCGATGCCGACCTTGGTGCGGATCTCCTGCTCGATGATCGCCGGGTCGGGATGGGCCATGGCGCGCACGTCAATGCCGCCCATGAAGGCAAGGCGCTGGCCGTACTGCTCCTTGAGCGCGAGCAGGTCCATGCCGGCCTTGACCTCCAGCGGCTGCAGGCAGTCGAAGCCGACATCGATGAGGTCGGGCACGAGCGCGGTGACGTCGCCGCACGAGTGCAGGATGACCTTCAGCCCGTAGCGGTGGAAGAAGTCGCAGATCTTGGCGTGCGCGGGCCGGCACTGGTCGCGGTACATCTCCGGCGCGAACAGCAGCCCGTTGCGGTAGCCCATGTCGTCGTAGACGAAGGCACCGTCGAACTCGAAGCCGCCATCGATCATGAGCTGCGCGGTGGTGACGATCATGTCGGCGGCGGTCATGTACATGTCGGCGGCCCATTCCGGCTCCTGCGCCATCGCGATGAGGAGGCGCTCGGAGCCGCAGATCCCCTGCGTCTTGTCGTAGCCGGTGGCGGCGCGGTAGGGGAACCACAGGCCCTTGTCACGCGCGGCGCGCATGCCCGCAAGCCCCGCCTCCCAGTTGATGCGCTCGCGACCGATCGCCATCTCCTGCTTCCGGGCGAACCAGTCGGCGCTGGTCTTGATGCGGAAGTCGAGGCACTCGGGAGTGGAGGTGGAGTGCTTGAAGTTCCTGTGCAGCGCCCCGTTGGCATTCCAGGCGATGGTGTACTCGTCGGTGTCCTCGATCACCTCGGTCTCCATGCCCAGCGACAGGTCGGCGCTCGCCCCCGAGAACTCGAAGCCGAAGTACTGGGCGGGAGTCAGGTTCGCGGGCAGTCCCTCCTCGCGCCAGCGAACGATGGTGGTCGCCCACGGGCTGTCGTCGATGGGCACGCGGTCCGTCTCGCGGTGATGCAGCGCCGCCAGCACGCGCTCTCTACTCGTCACGCTCCTCGACCTCCCTGTCGATGGGCTCGGCGGCCCGGTAGACGCGGTATCCGCCGTGCAGGGCGACACGCTCGACGCAGGCGAAGCGCGCCTCCAGCTCGCGGCACAGGGTCTTCGCGCCCTTCTTCGTGGCCGCGACCATCCAGAAGCTGCCGCCGGGGCGCAGGGCGCGCGCCGCGTGGTCCATCACGGCCAGCACGGCGGCGCGGCCCGCGCTGATCGGCGGGTTGCACACGATGGCGTCGAAGCCGCGGTCGCCCAGCACCTCGTGCGCGTCCCCGCACAGCACCTCGGCCTCGACGCCGTTGCGGCGGGCGTTCTCGCGAGCGAGGTCGCAGGCGCGCTCGTTGACATCGACCAGGGCGATGCGCAGGCCCGGCCAGGTGCGCGCGGCGACGACGCCCAGCAGACCCCAGGCGCAGCCCCAGTCGAGCAGATCGCCCTCGTCGGGGAGCCGCATCTGCTCGGCGAGCAGCCTGCTGCCCGCATCAACGCGGCCGTGGGAGAAGACGCCGCGATCGGTGACGAAGCTGAGACGATGGCCGCGCACCTCGACCTCGATCTCACGCGGGCTCGACGGCGCCTCGGGCCGTTCTACGAAGTAGTGGGTCCGCCCGGCGTCACTCATCGGCCGGTCTCGCTCCCCGTGGGGGCTCCAGCGGCAACAGCTCGATCAGCACCAGCTCCGGCGGGCACAGGAAGCGGAAGGGCAGGATGCCGACGCCCACGCCGCGGCTGATGTAGATGAGCGGCCCGGCGGCGGCCGACGCCGTGATGGGGCGGTCGCGCCTGCTCAGGATCCGCCAGTGGCCGGCGACCCGCTGCAGCACCGGCCGCTGCTCCGGGCTGTGGCGGAAGAGCCCCGCCGCCAGGCGGGCCGGGTAGCTCATGTGCGTCATGGGCGCCTCGAGCCCCGGCGGCCGGATCTGCCCGCCATGGGTGTGCCCGCACAGGAGAATATGCGCGCCGATGCGGTCCAGTTCCTGCCAGATCGCCGGCGAATGGACGATGGCGATGCGGACGTCGGCCCGCTCGGATGACTCCGCGAGCGCGGCGTCAATGTCCGTGTGGCCCTTCCCGGGATCGTCGAGGCCGATGATCTCGATCGCGGCGCCGCCGACGTTGATCCGGCGCGTCTGGTTGACCAGCAACGCGCCTCCGCCGGCGGCGAAGGCGTCGGCGAGGTGGTCGAAGTCGAGGTGGAAGTAATGCTCGGTGTTGCCCGGCACGCCGAAGGTCAGGCGCGATGCGGCGAGCCGCCGGACCAGGTTGATCGCCGGTTGGCGGTGGCGGCGGGTGGCGGCGTAGTCCCCGCCGAGCAGCAGCAGGTCGGGCGCCGCGCGCTCGACGGCGGCGAGGAGTTCCTCATGCGTGACGTACAGCATGCCCTCGTGCAGGTCGGACAGGAAGGCTATGCGCAGGCCGTGGAGGGGCTCGGGGAGATCGGGGATGCGCAGGCGCAGGCGGGTGGTCCACACGCGGTGTCGCGGCGGAGCCAACAGGCGCAGCGCGGCGATGACCAGCAGTGCCGCGACGAGGATCGCCACCGCAATCGCAAGGTAGATCATGGCCGCCCGCCCGGAGATGCAGAGATCACTGCTGCCCGACCCACCCCTGCACCGTCATGACGCCGGGCGAGACCCGGACTGCATCGACCCGCATCTGATTCGCGCCGACGAGTTCACGGATGCCGCGCTGCAGGTCCTCCTCCACCTGAGCCCTGACCGCCGCTGGAGCGCCGAGCCTGCCCAGCAGCACCTCGTGGAGCTGCACGCGCACCTGACCGCCGGCGACGATCGGGGTGCCCCGCGCGGTGACCTGGATGGTCCGACCGTGCCAGAGCACATCGCCGGTGGCGGCGATGGTGCCGTCGCCGAAGTAGACGCGCAGGTTGCCGACATCAGGCGGCGGGTGGCGGGCGATGAGGGCGTTGAGCTCGTCCTGGCGGATGGTCAGCCCGACCTGCGCCACGCGCTGCGAGCGCGCGGCCTGCTCCGCCCGGCGGATCTGCTCCTCCAGCGGCACGCTCCCAGCGGGCGCGGGGGGCGCGGATGTGCCGGCGTCCGAGACGGCGGCCTCGGGCGGCGCGCCCGGCTTCGACGTGAGCATGCTGTAGACGATGAGCAGGACGATCAGGCCGACGACCAGCACACCTCCGCAGCCGATGCCGAACCAGGCCGCGGGGCTGAGCTTGCGTTCGGGCCGCCTCCTGACTCTGCGCGCCATCTGGTGCTCCCGGCCGGCGCGACGTGGTACACGCGCGCGGATCAGTTGAACTCGTTCATGGCCGTCTCGACGCCGTCGGCGACGGCGACCTCGACGCACCGACGAGCGCGGGCGACCGCCTCTTCGGCGGCCTCCCGCTCGTCGGCCGAGAAGGGCGACAGCACCCAGTCGCGCGCACTCATGCCGCCGGGCGGGCCGCCGATGCCGATGCGCAGCCGCGGGTAGTCGCGCGTGCCGAGCCGCTCGGTGATCGACTTGAGCCCGCGGTGACCGCCCTCGGAGCCGCCGCGCCGTAGGCGCAGGCGGCCGAGTTCGAGGTTGATGTCATCGACGATGACGATCAGGTCCTCGGGCGCCAGCTCGTGGAGATGGCACAGGCGCGCGACGGCCACCCCGCTGGCGTTCATCATGGTCAGCGGCATGGCCAGCATGACCGCGACGCCGTCGATCTCGCCCGTCCCGGCCAGGGCCGCGGCGCGCGGGCGGCGCAGGCGCACGCCGTGGGCGCGCGCGAGGGCCTCGATGACGTCGAAGCCGATGTTGTGCCTGGTCTGTTCGTACTCGCCCCCGGGGTTGCCCAGGCCGATGATCCCGCGCATGGGTCAGGCTCCAGCCCGCCTCTACACGTCCAGGGCGTCGGCGAGTTCGTCCTCGTCGATCTCCTGCACATCGACCTGAGTGCCCTCGGTGGGAGGAGCCGCCTCGGCCTCCTCTTCCTCACCCTCCGGCACGAGCAGCTCGGCCTCCTCGCCGACCTCCAGGTCAACGAGCGACTCGAGCATATCCTCGTCGATACGCGCCTCGAGGTCCTCTTCGCTGATCGGCCGGGCGATGCTCAACACGACCTCGTCGGCCTCGGGCACGTAGGTGACGCCCTCGACCTCGGGCAGGTCGCTGACGAACAGCGCGTCGCCGATGTGCATGCCGTCGATAATGGCGGCGATGCTCTCGGGTATCTGGGTCGGCAGACAGGTCACGGTGACGGCGTGTAACTGCTGTTGCACGACACCGCCGTCGTCATCCACGCCGGGGGCGTCTCCGGTGACCTCGATTGGCACCTCGACCTCGATCTCCTCGCTCAGGGAGACCCACTGGAAGTCCACGCTGAGCAGCGCCCACGTGACGGGGTCGCGCTGGACCTCCTTGATCATGGCCGCGACCGCCTCCTGCCTGTCCTCGCCGGGGACGTCGAGGTCGATGAGGATGTTCGCGGCTCTCGAGCCGACGTAGACGCGCTCGAGGACATTGTGGGACACGGACAGGTGCAGCGTGTCACGCCCGAGTCCATAGACGACGCCGGGGATGATGCCCGCCGCGCGCAGTCGGCGCGCCGGGCCCTTCCCGGTCTCTTCGCGTGCCTCAACCGTCATTGGGACGAGCTCCATCTTCGCTTCCTCCTGGCCCGGCGCGTTCGTCGCGTCGCGGGCGATTCATCTGGGCGGCACGTATGAAAAGCGCATGGCTGGGGCGGCAGGATTCGAACCTGCGAGTACGGGATCCAAAGTCCCGCGCCTTACCACTTGGCGACGCCCCAGCGCGCGCTGTGTCGGCTTCA
This sequence comes from Candidatus Zipacnadia bacterium, assembly GCA_029820915.1. GTDB lineage: Bacteria > Armatimonadota > Zipacnadia > Zipacnadales > UBA5352 > JALGVA01. Next base: position 4,772 of record JALGUI010000143.1, read on the forward strand.
AGCTCCCTCGAGCCTGCGCCGCAGGAAGTGCCGCGCGAGTTCGAGGTCGGCGGCATGGTCCACGTCAAATGCTATCTCAGGCCATCGGGTCGGGACGGCCTCGATCGTCGTGCCAAGCATCTCGGACCCACGCCGCTCCAGGTCCGTCACCGACAGCCGGCCCAGCGCCAGCCGCAGCACGAATCCCCAGCCGAACATCCGGCACATTCCCACCAGGCTCTTGCGGCGGGCGAAGGTGCGGGCGGTGGCCGCGCCCTCTTCGAGCATGAAGCGGCGGGCCACGATGACCAGGTTGGCGCCGATGAAGCGGCCCTCCCGCAATGGCACGGTAGACTTGCCGCGGCCGGGGAAGACGCGGTCGAGTTGCTCGGCCCGTACCAACGGATATGATAACTCAGCTTGCGTCTCTTGACAAGAGCGCACGAAGCCGTCGGTGGCCTCAGCGCTAAGCAGCGGCAGGTCACCGGTGGCGAGCAGGATGCGCTCGGCGTCCGGATGGGCCTGTGCCGCGGCGGCCATGGTGTCGATGAACTCGGGCCCGCGGGCGGTCACGATCTCCAGGTCCTGCGTCCTGCCCGAGGCGGTCAGCGGGCCGCCGGGGCCCTCGACGGCGACCACCCGGCCGACGGTCTGCGCGCCCGCCAGCGCGTCGGCCACCCAGGCGACCAGCGGTCGGCCCTCGATCTCGACGAGCGCCTTGCAGGGCGCCCCGCCCGCGGCGGCGACCTTGTCCCTGTCGTCGCCCCCGGCCAGGATTGCCGCGGGCATTACCAATTCGTCGCTCATGTCCTCACTCCGTTCGCTCGATCGGCTCGCCTGCCATGCCGGCCGGTTCGGCCGCGCGCGCCCAGAACCCGGCGCGGGCCAGCTCGGTTACCGCCCTCTCGGCGTGCTTCGGCTGCTCGAATAGCCCGAACAGCGCCGAGCCCGAGCCGCTGACCTCCGCCGCCAGGGCGCCGGCGTCCAGCAGCCGCTGCTTGAGTTCGCCAAGCACCGGCCAGCGCTCGGTCAGCGGGCGGGCGAAGGCGCTGTAGACCAACTCGGACACCGCCGCGATGTCCTGGGAGTCGTCGATGGCCGTCGCCATCTCGGCCGTCCGGAACCCGTCGGTGAAGTCGGCCTCCGAGAGCATCCCGTAGGCGTCGGCGGTCGCGATCTCGAAGTCGGGCTTGACCAGGACGATGCCACACGGCGCGAGGTCCAGGAGCTGACGGACGTCATCCCCGCGCTCGTAAGCGATCGAGGTGCCGCCCCGGAGGAAGAAGGGCACGTCCGAGCCGAGCTCGATGGCCATCCTGCGGGCGTCGGCCAACCTCAGCGGCTCGGGGTCCATCAGGGCCAGCGCCCTGAGCACCGCCGCGGCGTCGCTGGAGCCGCCGCCCAGGCCCGCCCCCGAGGGCACCCGCTTGACCAGCTCGATATGCGCCCCCTCGGGCCACTTGCGCTCGCGCCGGTAGGCCTTCGCCGCCTGCCAGCACAGGTTGCCGCGCCCCGGCGGCGCGCCGCCTCCGACCACGTCGAGTGTAGTGCCGCGCTCATCGCGCGTCTCGACGCTGACCTCGTCGGCCAGCGAGACGGCCTGGAAGACGGTCGTCAGATCGTGGTAGCCGTCGGAGCGTGGCCCGAGCACCTCCAGGCAGAGGTTGATCTTGCAGCAGGCCTCCAGCCTCAGCGAACTCATGGCCTGGACTCCGCGACGGCATCGGTCAGTGCCACGAACTCCTCGAGCGAGAGCGTCTCGCCGCGGCGGTCGGGCACGATCCCGGCGGCGGCCAGCGCGTCACGGCGGCGGCCAGCGCGTCACGTGCCTGGTCCTTGTCCAGCGTCAGCCCCGGCGCGCCGCTCAGGGCGTTGGCGAGCTGCTTGCGGCGCTGGCCGAAGGCGGCGCGCACGACCGCGAAGAACAGCTCGCGGCGGTTCGGGTCGGCGATCGGCGGCGGGCGCGGGATCAGCCGCAATACCACGGAGTGCACCTTGGGCGGCGGCACGAACGAGCCGGGCGACAGCTGGGCGATGACCTCCGGCCGCCCCGCGTAGAAGCGCGCCAGCAGAGTCACGGCGCCGTACTCGCTCGTGGCCGGCTCGGCCGCCAGCCTCCGCCCCACCTCGCGCTGCACCATGAGCACGATGGCCGCGAAGGGGGGCTCGATGGTCAGCAGCTTGCCCAGCAGCGGCGACGTGATCTGGTACGGGATGTTGCCGACCGCCGTCCAGCGCCCGCGGCCGGTCAACTCCGTCAGGTCGGCCTCGAGCACATCGTGGTAGCGCACCTGCAGGTTCGGGTGCTCGTCGGCGATGCGGGACAGCTCGGGCGCGACGTCCTCGTCCTTCTCGATGGCCACCAGCGGCAGGCCCGAGGCCGCGAGCCGCCGCGTGAGCACCCCCAGGCCGGGCCCGATCTCCAGCACGCCCTCCGGCTCCATCTCGAGCGCCGCCGCCACGATGC
>JALGUI010000144.1 GCA_029820915.1 Candidatus Zipacnadia bacterium
CAGATGGTCGGCGGCCACGAAGCTGTCGCCGAACTGCTGCGCGCGCTCCCAGGCTGCGTCGAAGAGCCGGTTGGCCTGCGGGGTGACGTAGATCTGGCCGGTGTCGCCGCCGCCAACCTGCACCTGCGGCCGGCCACCCAGCTCGCGCTCGACCTTCCGCCTCAGGGCGTCGATGTCCATGCCCATCCGGTCGAGCACGCGTGCGGCAACGCCGCCCTCCTGCTCGAGCATGGCGAGCAGCACGTGCTCGACGTCGAGCTGGTTGTGCTGGTAGCGGCGCAGGACCTGCTGGCTCTGCGCGATGGTCTCCTTTGCCTGGTTGGTGAACTTCTCGAAGTCCATGGGCTCACCCGTCTACTCTGTCTCGGCGAGATCGTCGCCGGTGTCGCTGTCGTCGGCATCGTCGTCTTCGGCTTCCGGCCCTTCCTCCGGCGTCTCAAGCCCCAGGGCCTCGCGGAGAACGGGCCTCACACGCTCCATCGCCGCAACTGCGTTGGCCGCTGCTGCTTCGTCGGCGTCAGGGCCAGGATAGCGGATATCCACGGAGTACGGATTGAGCACGGCGAGGCTCTCCGTCAGGTCTGGCAGATCCTCCTCCACGTCACATGCTTGCTGAGCGATTTCGAGCAGATTGTGCGTCTTCCTCGGCACGGTCCAGTGAGCGACTATGAGGGCCTTCAGGTACTTCTCCGCGCATTGCTGGCAATGGAAGGCAACGATTCCGGGGAGCACAGCGGGATCGAGCTGCATGGCTGCCATGCGATCCTCTTCCGCCCTCTGGACCCACAGCTCGACGTCCAGGTCCATCTCGCCATGCCTATCGCTCATAGGCGACTACCCCTTCGTCCATGATCGTGTGCATGAACAGGCTCCGTCGGTCCAGCATGTACTGGACCTCGCCCGGCGTCTTCGCGATCACATCCACTCCGAGATTGCGGAGGCCGATCAGTCGCGACAGCTCGATCCTGCGCTGAATCTCGCGCTCCTCCGTCTCCTTCACCACCAGCACATCCAGGTCACTGCCCTCGGACGCGTCGCCGCGCGCGTACGAGCCGAAGATGATGACCCGCTCTGGATCGTAACCCTCCACGATCCGGTCGATGATCTCCTGAACGGCCTTGGGAAGCTGTACGGTCTCGCGCGGCTTCGACATCAGCCCTCGACCTCCCGCGCGTCCTCCTGATCCGCGGTCTCCGGCCCTTCCTCCGGGGTCTCAAGCCCCAGGGCCTCGCGGAGAACGAGCCTCACTCGGCCCATCGCGTCGATGGCCTCGGTCGCGTCATCTTGTGTCGCTTCTCTCTCCGGATAGCGGATCTGAACGGCGAACTCGCTGAGCATCTCAAGGTCATCGTCGTCGAGCGTCGCCGGCCTCGCAGGCACTCGGTCCCGCAGTGCGACGAGGTCATGCGTTCGCTCCGGCACAACATCGTCGTCGGCCAGCAGCGCTTTCAGGTACTTCTCGACGCACTGTTGGCAGTGAAAGCAGACCCCGTTCGCATAGAGCGCGCGGTCAATGGAGAGCGCAATCCCGCGGTCCTCTTCGGCGTTGCGGACCCAGGCAGCCACGTCGCGGCGCAGCTCATCAGGAGCCCCGCTCATACGCGACCACGCCCTCCCTCATGATCTCGCGCATGAACAGCTCGCGATGAGCGAGTGCGTCCTCGATCTCCGCCGGTGTCTTCACCACGATGTCCATCGGCAGCAGGCGCGGGCGGCACAGGCCGGAGACCTCGACGTGTCGGTCTATCCACCGCGCACTAGTCTCCTTCACCACCATCACGTCCAGGTCGCTGCCTTCGGCCGCGTCGCCGCGCGCGTACGAGCCGAAGATGATGATCTTCTCCGGATCGTAGCCCTCGACGATCTTGTTGATGATCTCCTGCACCGCCTCGGGAAGCTCGACCGCGTTCGCGGGTCGCGGCATCAGCTCTCCACCTCCCGCGCGTCCTCGACGCGGACCTCGATGCGCCTGCCGCGCCCACGGGTGCGCGCGGGGCCGAGCGCCTTCGGCCCGTGCTCGATGTGCTCGCGCATGCGGTCGATTCGATGTGCTCGCGCATGCGGTCGATCTCGCCCTGCATCTCCTCGATCTGCTCGAGCAGACGCAGGATGATGGACACCCCCGCGAGGTTGACGCCGAGCTCCTGTGTGAAGCTCTGGATGCGGCGCAGCAGCTCGATGTCGGCGTCGCAGTAGAGCCTCACGCCGCTGTCGGTCCGCTGCGGCTCGATCAGCCCCTCGCGCTCGTACATGCGCAGGGTCTGCGGGTGACACTCCAGCATCCGTGCGGTCACGCCTATCTGGTAGCGCGGCTCGTCCTGGCCTCGTCTCATCTCTCTCTCACCTGCCCCGGCGCCTCTGTCCCGCCGCCCGCGCTACGATCCCACGGACCTGCGCGGATCGGCCTCCCAGGTCTCGGAGAACTCCTCGAGGAGCTCGCGCTGCTTCGCCGTCAGCTTCTCGGGAACGGTGACGTTGATGCGCACGTACTCGTCCCCGCGTCCGTTTCCCCCCAGGTGCTGCACGCCCCTGCTCTTCAGCCGCAGCTCCTGTCCGCTCTGAGTGCCGGGGGGAATGGTCATGGTCACGTTCCCGTCGATGGTCGGCACCCGGATCTTGCCGCCCAGCGCCGCCTCGATGAAGCTGACGGGCAGCTCCACGCGCACGTCGTCGCCGTCGCGCCTGAACAGCGGGTGCGGCTGCGCGTGGACGGTCAGGATCAGGTCGCCGGCGGGCTCGCCCGACATGCCGCGTCCGCCCTCACCGGCCACGCGCACCTTGCTGCCGGTGTCCACGCCCGCCGGGATCCTCACCTTGATGCGCCGGCGGCGGTTGGCCTCACCGGTGCCGCGGCAGCGGCTGCAGCGGCTGGTCACGACGCGTCCGGTCCCGTGGCACTGCGCGCACGCGGCCCCCAAGTTGAATAAGCTCCCGCCGCTCCGCGCCTGACCGGTGCCGCCGCAGGCCGGGCAGCTCTCGGTCTCGCCGCCCATGCCCTCACAATCCGGGCACCGATCGGTCATCGTCAGTGAGATCTCCTTCTCGGCCCCATGCACGGCCTCGTCGAAGCTGATGGGCAGCTCGTACTCGACGTCCTGGCCGCGCATCGGCCCCGGCTCAGGATGGGCCCGGCTGCGCCCGCCGGTGGTGAACGCGAAGCCGCCGCGCCCCAGGTCCCCGAACAGGTCGCCGAAGATGTCGCGGAACGAACCCGGCCCGTACGTGGTGTAGATGAACTGGCTGAAGTCGCCGTCCTGCCACCGGCCGCTGTGCTGGGCCTGCTCCCACGCCTCGCCGAACTGGTCGTACTTGGCGCGCTTTTCGGGGTCCTTGAGCGTCTGGTAGGCCTGACTGATCTCCTTGAAGCGCTGCTCGGCCTGCTCATCACCCGGGTTGACGTCCGGGTGATGCTCGCGCGCCAGGCGCCGGTAGGCCTTCTTGATCTCCTCCTGGGAGGCGCCGCGGTCCACCCCCAGGGTCTCGTAGAAGTCAGGCTTGGAGTCGGTGCGCACGATGGTTCACTGTCCGATCTGTATGTCGATGCGACCGGCCTGTGGGCGGCGTTCCACCCGAATGCGCAGCACGCCGTCCGTGAGGGTCGCGGTTATCTCACTCATATCGGCTTCCGACGGCAGGCGCACCGAGCGCGCGAACCGGCCCAGCGACCTCTCACCGCGCACCCGTTGCGCGTCGGCCCGCCTCTCCGGTAGGCCCACCTCGCCGCGCACGAACAGCACGCCCTGCTCAGCGGTCACCTCGATGTCCTCGCGGCGCACGCCCGGCAGGTCCAGGGACACGAGGTACGCGTCCGCGGTCGCCTGCAGGTCCAACGGCGGCCGCCACGTGGACGCGCGGGCGGTGCGCCGCCGGCGCTGCATCTGCATCGCCTCGCGCAGCCGCTGCGTGAGCGCCTGCGTCTCGTCCAGCGGGTGGTCGTGTCTGCGCACTGTCACCATCCCGTGCCGCCGTTGTCGTGCCGTTCGGTCAACGACGCCCCTCCCCCGGCCCGACTGTGTCGGGCTTTCCCCCTCCCCTTTTCGCGCTGCGCGCGAGGGCAGGAGAGGGGGAGAACGACCTACCCGTCCTCCGCCTCGCCCACCTGGATGCTCTGCTGGCCCCCGCGGCGCTGCCGCATGTCGTCAGGAGGGGCGAGCTTCCCTGCTCGCCCGGCCGTTGTCGTCCGCCGTTGCCGAGCCGTTCGGAGGGGCGGCACTACGCTCCCGCCCGGCCGTTGCATTTTCCGTTGTCGTGCCGTTCGGAGGGGCGGGACTACGTTCCCGCCCGGCCGTTGTCTTGCGCGTCGCAAGCGGGCGAGGGGGAGAACAACTCACGCCTCCTCCGCCTTGCCGACCTCAATGTCCCGTGTCCGCTCGCGGCGCCGCACGGTCACCTCGAGCAGCCCGTCCTCCAGCCTGGCCGCCACCGAGTCGGGGTCCAGGCGGTACGCCAGCGAGAACGAGCGGCTGAAGCCGCCGACGGGTCGCTCGCGCAACGCGTACCTGCCCCCTTCGTCGTCGGCCCTGCGCTCGCCGCGGATGGTCACCACGTCATCGGCGACCGCGACCTCGACGTCGTCCCGGCTCATGCCGGGCGCCTCGACCAGAATCACCACGCGGTCATCGGTGGCCAGGATGTCAACCGGCGGGCTGAAGGGCGGAGCCTGCTCCGCGTGCTCGGCCACGAAGCTCCGGTCGAGCAGCCGGTAGAGCCGGTCCCTCAACTCCAGGAGGTCCTGTGTCGGGTCAGCCCACGTCGGGCGCATCGCGTGCCTCCGTCGGTGTGGCGATAGCGGCCTCGGGCGGGCGGGTCGCCGCCCGCCCTGGGCCATATCGGTCGGCCGAGGCCTATCCCTCGTCCTCAGCCTCGAACTCGGCGTCGATGACGTCCTCCTCCGGGGCGCCCGTCGGGCCGCCGGTCTCCGGGCCGGCGCCCGCGTCGGGACCCGGCCCGGCCTCCGGGCCGGCCTCGGCCGCCGCGGCCGCCTCGTAGGCCTGCTGCGAGATGCGGCCGAACTCGTTCTGTGCGTCATCGATCGCCGCGCGGATCGCGGCCGGGTCGTCGCTCTTGGCCGCCTCGCGCAGCGCCTCGATCTTGCCACGCACGATCTCCTGGTCCGACGAGGACACCTTGTCGCCCAGCTCCTTGAGCGTGGTCTCGAGCTGGTAGGAAAGCTGGTCGGCCTGGTTGCGGGCCTGGGCCAGCTCCTCGAACTTCTTGTCCTCCTCGGTGTGCTGCTCGGCCTGGTCCACCATCTCGCGGACCTCGTCGTCGGAGAGTTGGCCGGAGCCGGTGATCGTGATGTCCTGCTCGCGGCCGGTCGCCTTGTCGCGCGCGGTCACGCTCAGGATGCCGTTGGCGTCGATGTCGAAGGTGACCTCGATCTGCGGGATGCCGCGCGGCGCGGGCGGGATGCCGGTGAGGTGGAAGCGGCCCAGCGACTTGTTGGTGCTCGCCTGCTTGCGCTCGCCCTGCAGGACGTGCACCTCGACCGTGCTCTGCATGTCCGACGCCGTGGTGTAGGTGCGCTGCACCCGCGTCGGGATCGAGGTGTTGCGCTCGATCAGGCCGTCGAAGACATCGCCGAGCGTCTCGATGCCCAGCGACAGCGGCGTGACGTCCACCAGGACCATGTCCTGCATCTCGTCACCCAGCACCGCCGCCTGGATCGCGGCGCCCACCGCCACCACCTCATCGGGGTTGATGCCCTTGCGCGGTGGCTTGCCCGCCAGCTCCTCGACCAGCGCCTGCACGACCGGGATGCGCGTCGAGCCGCCCACCAGGATGATGTCGGTCAGGTCGCCCTTGGCTACGCCCGCGTCCTCCATGGCGCGCTCGACGCTAACCGCGGTCTTCTTCACCAGATCGTCGATGAGCTCCTCGAACTTCGCGCGCGTCAGCGTCATCTCCAGGTGCTTGGGGCCCTCGCCCTCGACGTTCGTGATGAAGGGCAGCGAGATCTGGGTCTGGATCGCGCTCGACAGCTCGACCTTGGCCTTCTCCGCGGCCTCCTTGAGCCGCTGGTGCGCCTGGCGGTCGTTGCGCAGGTCGATGCCGGTATCGCGCTTGAACTCCTCGGCCATCCAGTCCATGACGCGCTCGTCGAAGTCGTCGCCACCAAGCTGCGTGTCGCCGGCGGTGGCGCGCACCTCGAAGTAGTCGCGCTCGGAGCTGGCCTTGTCCACCTCGACGTCGAGGATCGATACGTCGAAGGTGCCGCCGCCGAGGTCGTACACCATGATGGTGCCCTCGAGCTTCTGCACCTGGTGCCCGTAGGCGAGGGCGGCGGCGGTCGGCTCGTTGATGATGCGCAGGACGTCGAGGCCCGCGATTTCGCCCGCCTGCTTGGTCGCGGTCCGCTGGTTGTCGTCGAAGTACGCCGGTACGGTGATGACCGCCTGCACGACCTCGTCGCCGAGGTAGTCGGCGGCGTCATCGCGCATCTTGCGCAGGATCATCCCCGAGATCTCCTCGGGCGAGTAGTCCTTGCCATCGATGGTGGTGCGATCGCGCGTGCCCATCCGCCGCTTGATGGAGGCGACGGTGCGGTCGGGGTTGAGGATCGCCTGGCGCTTGGCCGGCTGCCCGACCAGCCGCTCGCCCTCCTTGGAGATGGCGACGACCGACGGGGTCGTGCGGCCACCCTCGCTGTTCGGCACGACCTGCGCGTCCCCGGCCTCCACGACCGCGACGCACGAGTTCGTGGTGCCAAGGTCGATACCCACGACTTTCGCCACTGTCTGTCACACCCTTCCGTGATGTCACCGCGTCGCGGGGCAGGGATCGCCCGGTCGGGCGCGGCTCGTCATGTCATGGTCAGCCCCGGCGCCACCATGGCGTCCGGGGTGGTCCTCATGCTGATGACCCCTGTACGGCCTGCTGTGGGGCCATTTCAACCTGTGTCAAGCGTTAGTATATCACTTGAGCGCAATGCTGTCAAGTCGCTCTCGCCAAGAGCATCAGGCCATGCCGATCCTCAGCGCCCAGCCTGTTTGTCAGTTGCCTCTGATTGCTCCCACGCGCCAAGTCGCACCTCCACCGTGGAGGACGTTACGCCTTGCGCGCCGAAAGCCCCTGCTCCTGCCCGGCGTCGCCCGGACCGGAGGTCCGGCACACTGATCGCGTCACTGCACGAGGAGACTTGAACCGTGGCTGCACCACTGGCAGTTGGAGTCGTCGGGCTCGGCATCCGGGGCTTCTGGATCGCCCAGATGGCGCACGAGGGCAAGGCGACCGAGCTGGTCGCGATGGCCGATCTCGACCCCGAGAAGCTCGACATCGCCCGCGAGCACTTCGAGGGCGTCGCCATGTACCAGTCCGGTGAGACGATGGCGCGGGAGGCCGATATCGAGGCCGTCCTCGTCGGCACCGGAGATCGCTACCACGCCGGCAACGCCTGCGAGGCCCTGCGCGCGGGCAAGCACGTCCTCGTCGAGAAGCCGCTCGCGCAGAGCTTCGAGGGCCTGGCGGAGATCGCGCGCCTCAAGCGCGAGACCGGCCTCACCGTCGGCACCTTCCTCGAGCTGCGCCAGGGCACGCTGTGGAAGCGCGTCAAGGAGATCATCGAGGCCGGCGAGATCGGCGAGGTGCTGGCCGCACGGCTCGTCGATCACGTGGGCCGCGACCACAGCCAGTTCTTCGGCCGTACCGCCACCCGCACCCGCGAGAGCGTTGTGAGCCTCGTGGTGCAGAAGGGCGTGCATGCGCTGGACCTGCTGAACTGGTTCATCGACTCATCGCCGCGCCGGGTGCACGCGGTCGGCGACCTGCGCTTCTTCGGCGGCGACCGGCCGGCGGACCTGCACTGCAGCGACTGCCCCGAGCGCGAGGAGTGCCCACACCGGCTCAAGCGCACCGGCGGCCTCGCGCGGCCGCCCATCGAGATCGAGCACGGGGAAGACTTCTGCGTGTGGTCGGAGGTGGTGGACGTGGAGGACGTGACCTTCGCGAACATCGCGTATGCCTCCGGCGCCGTCGCCTCCTACGCCGAGGTGCACTTCGCGCCGTGGTACGGGATCCACTTCACGATCTACGGCAGCAAGGCGCAGATGGACGTGGAGGCCAACCACGACACGGGGCAGGCGTGGATCGAGATCACGGAGCGCTACACGCGCGACCAGCGTCGCGAGCGCCCGACCCGCGATACGGGCCATGGCGGCGCCGACCCGGCGCTGATCGTGGACTTCGTGGAGGCGCTCCGCGAGGGCCGCGAGCCGGTCTCGGGCCTGCGCGCGGGCTACGAGAGCGCGGCCATCGGCATCGCGTGTCGCGAGTCCATCGACTCCGGCACGGCCATCGACATCCCGGATGTGGATCAGGTCTGAGGCACGGGAGGAACAGCCATGAGCGAGGCACTTCACGTCGGCGTTGCGGAGACCACCATCAACCCACGGATGGGGATGCAGATCGACGGCAACATCGCCGTCCGCCGTCCGGC
>JALGUI010000842.1 GCA_029820915.1 Candidatus Zipacnadia bacterium
CCAGCGCCCCGACACCAGCAGGTACAGCGCCGCCCCCGCCGCGCCCACTGAGAAGCGCACGGCCGCGGTCAGGATGGGGTCCACGCCACGCCCCGCCGTCACGTAGCGCCCCGCGACGAACACCGACGACCACAGGACGCTGGCCCCCAGGCCCAGCAGGAGGCCCTTCAGGCGAGGCCCGCTGTCCGGTCTCACGGACATCGCGGCACCTCGCGGCCGGATGGGCTCACGCTCACGGTGACACCTCGCGCAACAGCTCCAGTTCCGGCCGCGCCTGGCCCGCCGCGGCCGAGTCCGGATGCTCCACCACGAGCGTGCGCAGGACCCCCGCCGCGGCGGTGGTGTCCCCCACCTCGTCGCGCAGCAGCCTCGCCGCGCGCAGCAGCGCCTCAGGCGCCAGCAGCCCGTCGCCGAACCGTTCAGCCACGCGCAGGTAGCTGTCCGCCGAGGCCGCGGCGTCGCCCGCGTGGTGCCGCGCCTCCGCTATCAGCATCAGCGCGTCATCGGCCAGCGGCTCGCCGCGCGTGGCGGCGACCTCGCGCAGCAGCGCCTCCGCCGCCTCGAACGCCCCGCGATCCACCAGCCCCAGCGCCGCCAGGTAGTCCTCCTCCGCGCGGCCCCCGCCGTGAGATCGCTCCCGATCCCCCAGGTTCTCGCGTATGAAGGCCAGCCGGCTCAGCGCGTCATTCGCCTCGTCGCTGTCCGGCCAGGCCTCGGCGACCAGCCGCAGACGCTCCTCGGCCCGGTCCGGCTCGCCGCGGCGCAACGCGATCTCCCCGAGCCGCAGGGCCGCCCGCGCGGGCTGTCCGCCACCCACCGTGACCGGCGCCCGCGACATCATGCCCGGCAGCGCGACCACGCCCGGCGGCAACGGTGGCAGGTCGAGGTCGTCGTCCGCGGGCCGGCCCGCGAGCAGCTCCGAGTAGGCCGCCTCCGCCTCGTCCAGCCGCCCGCTCGCGAACAGCCACTCGGCCCTGGCCCACCGGATCGCCGCGGACCACACCGGATCGTCGCCGACCAGGCCGACGAGCCGCTCGAGCGCCCGCCCGGCCTCCTCCGGGCGTCGCGCGTGGTGCAGCAGCAGCTCGACGCGCAGCACCAGCATGCCGGGGTCGGCGGCGGGCGGCGCGGCGTCCAGCGCGGCCAGTGCCTCAGCCTCGCGCCCACGTCCGTGGCCTCGCTCGGCGGCAGGTCGGATCGTAGAGCCAGCGCGTACAGCTCGACCGCCGCCTCCTCCTCGCCGCGCAGCTCGCTCTCCCGGGCGATCTGGGCGATCTCCAGGCCCGCCGACGCGGCGTCGCCGAGCAGCTCCAGCGCGCGGTCCCGCTGTCCGGCGGCCAGCCAGGCGCGGCCGAGCGCGATCCGCGCCCCGTCGGTCAGGTCCTCCTGCGCATGGCGCTCGAGCACGCCCATGACCTGCTCCGCCGCGATCTCATCCGCCGCCAGCCGCTCCAACTCGTGGCCGATGATCCTCGCCGGCATCTGCTCGTCCGCCAGCGCGACCAGCAGCTCCTCGGTGGCCGGCTCGTACTCCAGCAGCGCGACATGCGCGCGCGCCATCTCCCACGCCAGGGCGCGCTCGTCGCCGGTGGCCTGCCGCGCCTCCCGGTAGGTCCTGGCCGCCTCGTGGTGCAGGTGGTGCAGGGAGTACCTCGCGAGCGCATGGCCCAGCGACCGGGCCGACATCAGGTCGAGCGGATCGTAGTCCATTGCGCGCTTGAGGACCGCCACCGCCTCCTCGGTGCGCCCGCGGCGCACCAGCACCTCGCCCAGCGTGATCGCGGCGCCGCCGTGCTCGGGGTTGAGCTCCAGCGCCCGGCGCAGCGCGCGTTCCGCCCGGTCGAGCTCTCCGGCATCCAGCGCCAGCCCGCCCACCGCCTCGTGCAGGTCCGCGTCCTCGGGATGCAGCGCCAGGAGCCGCTCATAGGCGGTCAGCGCGCCCTCGGGGTCGCCCTCCCACGATCCCTCGGGGTCGCCCTCCCACGATGCGATGCGCGCCAGGAAGCGCAGCGCCGGCTCGGGGTCATCGCCCGCCGCACGCTCCCGCAGCTCCGCCACCAGCTCGCCCGCCGCGCCGCGCTCCGCGGCGACGCGGTACACCAACTCCATCGCCTGCGGGTGGTCGGGCATGAGTTCGAGCACCTCGCGCGCCACGGCACCGGCGGCGTCGAGGTCATCCTGGTCACGCGCCGCGAAGGCGATGCGCATCAGCAGCCGCGCCCGGTGGGGTTCCCGCTCCTCGCGCCGCGCGACCTGCAGCGCCTCCTCGCGTTCTCCCGACGCGATCAGACACTCGGCCAGCAGCTCCCGCGCCTGCACGTGCGACGCGGTCTGCAGGCCCGTCGCGACCATGAGCCGAAGCCGATACAGCGCGGCGTCCAGGTCGCCCTCGTCGCGCTCTGTCCTGGCCAGCCAGAGCATGGCCGGCGCGGCCTCGGCCGACGTCTCGCCCAGCGCCGCGACCAGCCGTTCGTTGGCCCGCCGCGCCAGGTCGGGCCGACCCGCTCGCGGCGCCAGCGAGGCGAGCTGCGACAGGCACGGCGTCAGCCAGCCGCCCTCGCCCGTGAGCCCCAGGCTCCGCTCCAGCGCCCGCACGGCGCCGGGCTGGTCGCCGCGTGAGCGGCGCGAGTTCGCCAGCATCCACAGCGCGTGCGCGCGCTCGTCGTCGCTGCGGGCCGCCTCGATGGCGCGCTCGAAGGTCTGCTCCGCCTCCTCGCCGCGCCCCGCGCGGGCCAGGCCGTCGGCC
>JALGUI010000145.1 GCA_029820915.1 Candidatus Zipacnadia bacterium
CCGACCCTGGCGCGCGTGCGCGAGCTGGTGGTCAACGAGTAGCGGCGTGCCCTCAACGGTGTGCAGGCGAGGGCGCCCGCACTACGACGGCTGGTGCCGGCGCGCGTGCGCGAGTTGGTGGTCAACGAGTAGCGGCTAGGGCTCCAGCACTGCGGCGAGGGCATCGCCGCCGTCGGCGTACGGGTGCTGCGAGGGCAGTGCCACGTCGCAGTTGGGCCGGAAGCATCCGTACTGATGGAGGTAGCCGGTCGCCGGGGCCGCGAACTCGACGGTCTCGAGTCCCTCGACGCGGATCAGGTGCCCCAGAAGCTGCCCCTCTTCGACGTGGTCGGACGTCTCAAGGCCCGCCTCCACGAACAGCCCGCTGAAGGGCGCCTTAATCTCGTGCAGGCGGTCCTGGTGCGAGTCGCTGTCGGGCCCCAGCTCGGCATAGGGGCCGTCGAGCAGCTCGGGCTCGCCGTCGATCATGCCGAAGAGCTTCGCCAGGTTGGTCGCGGCGCGCAGGCCGGCGGCGACCTCCTTGTCGCGAATGACCCACTGCGGCGCCAGCTCGATGGTGATTGCGGCCCGGGCGGGATCGTTGTTGAACAGCGCGCCGATCATGGTCCCCTGCCCGGTGTCGTCCGGCCGGTTGCGCCACTGGATGAAGCGGATCGCGGCCACCTCGGCCATCGCCACCGACAGCTCGTTGTCCCCGCGCGCGAGCGTCGCCGAGGCCGTGAAGCGCGACCAGCTATGCAGGTCGAGGCAGCGCGAGCAGTGGCGCGCCACGGCCTCGTGCAGCGAGTGGGTGACGCGCTCGGTGTCGTTGCCCTCGGGGTCACCGGGCCAGGTGCGGTTCATGTTGTGCCCGCGATCGTCGCCGTAGGGCTGCTCGGGCCCGAGGCTGATGTGCGAGCGGCGGTGCCGCAGTGCCGGCAGGTTGGCGAAGGGCACCAGGAAGACCTCGCCGGCGCGCAGACTCTGCTCGCACACCTCGCGGAAGCGCCGGACCACCTCGCAGCCCTGCACCTCGTTCCCGTGCTGGGCGGCGAGCACCAGTAAGACCTCGCCCTCCTGCCCGGAGTCGATGCGCCAGAAGGGCGTGCGCACCTCGGTGCCATCCGTGAGCGTGGCAACTGCGTGGTCGAGAGTCGCCTCATGCGGCATGGTGGCCCTCCTCAGCCGGTCACGATGCTGGCAAGTGGGTCTCCCGGGTCGGAGTACGGGTGCTGATCGGGCAGCTTCACGTCCGGGTCGGGCCGGTGGCTGCCGAAGCGCCACAGCCAGCCGCCGGCCGGCGCGGTGACCTCGACGGTGGCCAGGTCCTCGTCGCGGATGATGTGCCCCAGCCTCTGCCCCGCCTCGACGCGGTCCTCGAGCTGCAGTGCTTCGGCGACGAACAGACCCGAGCATGGGGCCTCGACGACCACCGTGTTGTCGTCGCGCACCTCGATCCCGGTGTCGAGCGCCAGGTCGGGATCGCCTTCGAGCATCCCCAGCATCCTCGCAACGTTGGTGACGCCGCGCAGGCCGGTCCGCACCTCGCGCTCGATGACGACGTACTGTCCGGCCAGCTCCATGGCCATGCCCGCGCCGCCGCGCCTCATCACGACGGTGCGGATCTGCGCGGGTGGGTCCGAGGTCTCGGGCGGCGAGTCCCACCGGACGAAGCGAGTGCCCGCCACCTCGCCCATGGCGCGGCTCTCCCCGCTGTCATCGGTCGCGAGCGTTGCCGTCGCCCAGAACCTGTTCCAGCAGTGCAGATCGATGCAGTGGGTGCAGTGCCACACGATGGCCTGGTGGAGCGCGTAGGCGACACGCTCGACGTCGCCGCCGCCCGGGTCGCCGGGCCACAGCCGGTTCATGTTCGCGGCCAGCGCGCGCTCGGTGCCCTTCTCCTCGGGACCCAGGCCCGCGCTGTTGCGACGCTCGCCCATCGCCGACAGGTTCATGAAGGGCACCAGCCAGGCCTCGCCCGCCACCAGGCTGTCCGCGCACAGCGCCGTGAAACGCCTGATGACCTCGGCCCCCTGCACCTCGTTGCCGTGCTGAGCGGCCACCACGAGCAGTGACGGGCCCTCGCGGTCGGACCTCACGCGCCAGAAGGGCGTCGCGAGTCTGCGGCCGTCGCTCAGGTCCGCGATGGCGTGCTCCACCTCGACGCTCGGCGCCACTGCGGTTCACCGTCCTCTTGCGGTCAGATGATCGTGATCGGCGGCTCGCGGCGTACCACCGAACGACGGTATCGCGTGGTCGGCCTGCCCAGCGCCATCCCCACGTGCAGCACGTGCCCGTCGGGCAGACCCAGCACGCCGGTGAAGCTCGGGTCCGCCGTCGCGGGGATGCCCAGGAAGCCGATCGGGCAGGTTCCGAGGCCCTGCGCGGTGGCCGCGAGCATCATGTTGGCCGCCGCGTAGGTGCAGCTCGCCTCGGCGGCGGGAGCGCCCTGCGGGGCGTGGACCATGGCGAGCACGGGCGCGCCCCACAGCAGGCGGTCACCGCCGCGGTCGTGCGCGCGCACCATCAGCATCAGCGCGGGCGACAGGGAGTCCATCGCCTGCACGAAGCCCTCGCCGGCGGCCGCTGCCAGCCCCCGCCTGCGCTCGTCGTCGGCCAAGGCCTCGAGCAGGCCACGGTAGTACTCGGCGGCGGCGGCGCGGATGTCGTCGAGCCTGCCGCCGGTCACGAAGGTGAATTCCCACGGCTGCAAGTTGTGGCCGCTGGGGGCGAGGATTGCCGCCGCCACGAGATCGCGCAGAGCCTCCTCCGGCACGGACTCGTCGGCGTAGCGGCGCACGCTGCGCCGTCGGCGCAGCAGGTCGGTGAGGTCGTCGAGGCTCACGGCAGGCTCGGCGGCGAGCTCGACGATCTCCCCCGCGGGCATCAGCGGGTGGCTGACCGCGCCGACCGGGCACACGGCGACGCAGTGGCCGCAGGCGATGCAGGTGCCGATGCCGCACGGCGCCGCGCCCGCCTTGCGCAGCTTCAGCACCTCGAACCTGCAGATCTCGACACAGGTCCCGCACGCCGTGCAGCGCTCCTGGTCGATCTCCGGGCGGATCTCGTCCAAGGACGTCACCTCTCGGGTGGCTCGAGCTGCATGAACTCGATCGCGGCCGCGCGCTTGTCCACCGAAGTCAGGTACTCCACGTCCGGATAGCCGACCACCAGCGCCGCATCGACGGTGTGGTCGTCGGGCACCCCGAGGTACTCCTGCAGGCGGTCGTCCCGCTCCGCGACCGCGGTGAGGAAGCCGATCAGACAGGTGCCCAGCCCCATCGCGGTCGCCATCAGCATCATGTTGGCGACGGCGTAGTGCGCGCTCTCCGTCCCGGCGGGGTCGGCCTCGGGCGAGTGCACGACGATCAGCGTCGGCGCCCCCCACAGGATGCGGTCGCCGTCCTCGCGTTGGGCGTTGATGATGCCCTCGAGCAGCGGCCGCGCCTCCTCCATCTGTTCCATGGCCTGCGAGCCGACCGTCAGCCGCAGCACCAGCCGGCTGAGCGGCCCGTCGAGCATGTTGAGCAGGCACAGGTAGATGGCCGCGACGCGGCGCCGAATGCGCGCCAGGTGCTCGGCGTCGCGAATGATCGAGAAGTGCCAGGATTGCTCGTTAAGGCCGCTGGGCGCGACCACTCCAGCCTCGATCAGACGCATCACCGCGTCCTCAGGCACCTGCTCATCCGTGTAGCGCCGCACGCTGCGTCGCCTGCGCAACAGGTCGAAGAGCAGGCGGGGGTCCACGGCCTCATCCGCGGGCAATAGCTCGCGGAAGTGCTCGGGGTTCATCGCCGGGTGGGAGATGGCGCCGGTCGGGCACACCGCCACGCAGTGTCCGCACGCGAAGCACG
The DNA here is from genome assembly GCA_029820915.1 of Candidatus Zipacnadia bacterium. GTDB lineage: Bacteria > Armatimonadota > Zipacnadia > Zipacnadales > UBA5352 > JALGVA01. Next base: position 3,834 of record JALGUI010000145.1, read on the forward strand.
GCGCCGGGCCCTCCGGCACGGGACACTCGTCACCCGCGACGAGCACGTCCAGCGAACACACCGCAACGCAGCGTCCGCAGTTCGTGCACAGGTCCGCGTCTATGACCGGGCGTACGTCAGGTCTCACCCTCCGCACCTCCCGGCGAGGTCATGGCGATGGTCGCCGACCTCGCTCAGACTCCGATCAGCGACTCCACCATCGCGTACCAGGGACCGTGGTGGGCGTCCAGCGCCCGCTCGGCCCGCGCGCTCAGGGGGAGCGCCATGGACACCTCGGACACCTGCGGCTCCAGCCCCACCTGGTCGGCCATCCCCCGCTCGGGCGCCGCGTCATCGAGGATGACCATCACCCACTCCTCCGGCGCGGCCGACAGCAGCGACGCCATCTGGTCGGCGTTCATGACCTGCGCGGCCACATCATAGGCGACCGAGACCGACCAGCGCTCCCCGGCCAGCAGCAGCTCCGCGGGCGCGAAGGTCGCCGTGGCGATCGGGCCCGAGCCGGTCAGCTCCGCGACGACCGTCGGGATGGCCTCCGGCGGCTCCAGCTTGTGCCAGCGCCACAATGCCTCATCGAGCGGTGTGTAGCCCTCGTACCGGGCGTAGTAGTGGTTCAGCAGCGCGCGTAGGCCCGACCCGTGGTCGGCGGCGTCAACGGGCTCGGATGCGCAGCCCGCGGCCTCGGGCCTCGGCCCGGCGAGCATGGCCGCGCGGGCCCGGGTCTGATAGCCGAGGCGCCCGTAGAAGCGGTACGGATGGTCCTCGGGGTTGGTGTAGAGCACGGCGGCCTCGAGCCCGGCCTCGGCCATCGCCTCGTGCGCATGGTCCATCAACGCGCGCGCCAGGCCCTGGCGGCGGTGCTCGGGGTCGGTCGCCACGCTGTCGATGATGCCGCAGCGCAGCAGTTCACCGCCGATCTGCACCGGCTGCACGCACACCAGCACGTTGGCGACCATCGTGTCGCCCGACAACGCCGCCTGGCACAGCGCCGGGTCGGTGCCGGGGCGCTGCAGGTACCACGCCGTCCAGCTCGCGCCGACGGTCATGCCACCCTCATACTCAGCGAAGGCGAGATTGCTCAGCCGCGCAAGCTGCGGCACGAGGTCGGGCACCTGCGTGTGGTCGCACAGCGTGTAGCCGCCGGACATGGCCTGCTCCCCTCAGCCGCGCCTCCCCAACTCACGTATGGCTTCAGCATAGACCGCGACGCTCTCGACCGGGACGTTGTACGGAATGTGGTTGCCGACCGCGAAGAAGTAGCCCGGGCACTCGCGGCCGAGCCGAGCGCAGCGCTCGACCTCCGCCCGGATGTCGTCGTCGCTCCCGAAAGTCAACACCCGGCAGTCAACGTTGCCGATGATGGCCTTCGTCTGTCCGTAGCGCTCGACTACGTACTCCAGGTCGGTCAGGGGCTCGAAGATGAAGCCGTCGGCGCCCGCGTCCGCCAGGTCGTCGATGAACTCGGTGAAGTCGCCATCGGAGCAGAACAGTATGATGATGCCCGCGTCCTTGAGCGGCTGCCACAGCTTCCGGTAGCGCGGGAACACGTGCTCGCGGTACCACTCCGGGTGGAAGACCGCGCCCTCGGTCCAGACGATGTCGTCGTGGCAGATGAAGACCTTGCAGCCGCACTCGGCCTCCGCCCGGTAGGTCGCCAGGGACAGCTCGAAGAAACCCTCGAGCACGCGGTCGAAGCGCTCCTCGTCGAGCCCCGCGGCGGTCAGGAACAGCTCCCAGCCGAAGGTCAGGATGCACCAACTGAAGACCGTGTTGTAGTAGCCGCCCGGGACCACGCAGGTCGGCGTCTGCTCCTGCGCGGTCCGCCAGGTGCGCGAGTAGACGTCCACGAGCTCGCCGTGGGGCATGATGCCGATCTCGGCCACCGGGTCGAAGCTCAGCACATCCTCGGGCTCGCGGAACGGGCACTCGCGGTTGTCCACCACCTCGTAGTCCTCGCGCCAGATGGCGGTGCCCATGTGCGTCATGCGCGGCTGGTTCGGCGGCGCCATGGTGAACCAGCGCAGGTCGAAGTCCCACTCGCGGACCAGGGCCAGCGACGCCTCCCCCGCCTGATCGGGGTCGTGCGGGTCCAGTCCGGTCAGCCGGCGCACCCAGTCGGGGTTGGAGACGTACTCGGTGTGCGGGATGCGGTCGGGCATGTGCAGGTTCAGCGCCTGCCAGCCGCGCTCGTAACTCATGCGAACGCTCCGTTGGACCGTCCGTCACCTGCGCGGGCCACTTCGCCGCGGACCGGCCCGCGTCCTCCGACAGGAGGCCGGCCACCCGACGGCGAACCAGCGCCTGGCAGCGCGGCGCTCCACGCGCCGCGCCCAGCAAGTTGGCGGACAGCCTGTCCGTAGTGCGGGCGCCCTCGCCTGCACAGGCCGTTCCGACGCAGACGGCGCCGGCCCTGACGGGCCGGGGACAGGCGAGGCGCCCGTCCTACGGATCGCGAGGCCGACAAGTTCGCGGACAGCCTGTCCGTAGTGCGGGCGCCC
>JALGUI010000146.1 GCA_029820915.1 Candidatus Zipacnadia bacterium
GCAAGTGGGCCGGCGGGCATCTGGCGCCCGGGCAGCGGACCATCATCACGGCCGAGCAGTCCTTCCACGGCCGGACGCTGACGACCATCACCGCGACCGGCCAGGAGAAGTACCAGAAGGCCTTCGAACCTCTGCCGCCGGGCTTCGGGTACGTCCCGTTCGGCGACCTGGACGCGCTGGCGGCGGCCGCGGACGATGCCGTCTGCGCGGTCATGCTTGAGCCCATTCAGGCGGAGGGCGGGATCAACGTCCCGCCCGACGACTACCTGCCCGGCGTCCGGCGCCTGTGCGATGACCGGGGCATCCTGCTCATCCTCGACGAGGTGCAGACCGGCCTCGGGCGCACCGGGCGATGGTTCGGCTACCAGCACCACGGCATCGAGCCCGACATCATGACGCTGGCGAAGTCGCTGGGCGGCGGCTTCCCCATCGGCGCGTGCCTCGCGGCCGGCGACGTGGCGACCGCCTTCGAGCCGGGCGATCACGCCTCGACCTTCGGCGGCAATCACCTCGCCTGCGCGGCGGCCCTCGAGACCCTCGCCATCATCGAGGACGAGGGCTTGGTGGGCAACGCGCGGGAGATGGGCGAGCTTCTGGTCGCCCGCTTCACGGAACTCGCCGCGTCTCATGGCCTGGTCGATCACATCCGGGGCAAGGGCCTGCTGCTCGGGGTGCAGTTCACCGACGACGTGGCCAGGGACGTCTCCGCCGCCTGCATGGAGCGGGGCCTGGTCGTCAACGCCCTGGGGACCGACCTGCTGCGGCTGGCGCCGCCGCTGAGCATTACCGCCGAAGAGTGCGAGTGTGCCGTCGAGACCATCGCGGGAGTACTGCACGAAATAGCGTGACGCGCCCTCTCGCCCCGAGAACCGCGAGCGCCCCACTCCGTCCGGAGCGGGGCGCTACTGGTCGTGCGGTGTGCGTCGCCCTAGAAGCCGGTAACGAGCGTGAAGCCGTAGCCCATGTTGTCGTCGAGCACGCCGATCTCGGTGACCGCCCACTCGCTCCACCAGTAGCGGAGCGCGGCGTTGAAGTTCTCGCCGTCATGCTCGAGCTGGAGCCGCGCGTAGTCGAAGATGGTGAGGTCCACGCCGCCGAAGAGGCCGTCAAGCGGGCTGTCGGGCAGCTCTGTCTCGCCGACCCCGAGTGTGAACAGCGCGGTGTTGTCGCCGTTCGGGTCCAGCGGGAGTTCCTTGCTGAGCACTACGTACCAGGCGCGGTTGATCTCGTCGCTCAGGTCGCGGCCACCCACGGCGAGCGTCGGCGCCCTCGGGTCCAGGCCGAAGAGGCGGTCAAGCGGGACGCAGTACTTCGCCTGGTAAACCGTCTCCTGGCCCGCGCCCGTGTATGCCTCATCCAGGCCCGTGACGCCGCCCTCGAGGCCCTCGTAGATGCTGACATTGGCGCCCCAGACGGTCTGCCACTCGCCCTCGACGTCGATGACGTGCAGGTGAGCCTGAACGTCCGTCGGGGCGATGGTCTGTGCGGTCGGCACGACGATGAGACCGGTGCCGCCGAACCAACTCGGGAGCGGCGCATCCCGCACGTCATCGGCCGTCCACAAATCCCCACCGTCCCAGCCCTGCGCCCAGCCGAAGCCGGCGCACAAAACCAGCACCACCGCAACCACTGCTGCAACTGTATGAGCGCGCACGCCCAACACCTCCAGAATCTGCTGTGTCGCTGGTAAGCCCGGAACCATCGACGAGTATACCGAAGCGCCACAGCAGCGTCAAGCCCAGCCCCCGGTTTGCGGAAGATTGCCTGGCCCCGGCCCGCTCGCTCGCTTCGTCCTCCGCCGACGAAGGATTCCTTTCCCTGATGCGGAACTCTCATGCGTCGTGTCGAACTCGCTCGCTCCCGCAGGTCGGAGGTCACCGCATGGCACTCGCAGTCGGTCTCATTGGCCTCAAGGGCCACCAGGGGACGATTCTCAATGGCGTGCAGGCGATGGACGATGCGCGCCTGGTCGCCGTGTGCGACGATGACGACGGCAAGCTCGCGGGTGTCGCCGGCTGGCCATCCGCGAACGAGGACACACGCACCTACACGGATCCCGCCGCCATGCTCGACGAGGTGGAGCCGGACATCGTCGGCATCTGCGGCACCGACGCCGAGCGTGCGCCCACCATCCTCGCCGCCGCCGAGCGCGGCGTCCACGTCATCGCCGAGAAGCCCCTCGCCATGACGCTCGACGAGCTGGCGCAGGTGCGACAGGCGGTCGCCGACGCGGCCGTCCACCTGACGATGTTGCTGACCATGCGCTTTGAGCCGCCGTACCGCACGCTCCGGCGGCTCATCGCCGAGGGCGCCATCGGCGAGGTGTGCCTGGCGACCATGCAGAAGTCGTACCGCCTCGGCGACCGCCCGGCCTGGCAGCGCAACCGCGACACCTTCTCGGGCATCATCCCGTTCATCGGCATCCACGCGCTGGACCTCATCCGCTGGACGACCGGGCGCGAGTTCACCGCGGGCGCCGCCTGGTGCGCGAACGTCGGCCACCCCGACATGGGTGACCTCGAGGACAGCGCCTCCGTAGCCCTGGGGCTCGACAACGGTGGCTCGGCGACGGCGCGCCTCGACTACTGCCGGCCCGCCGCGGCCCCCACCCACGGCGATGACCGCCTGCGCGTCGCCGGAAACCGGGGCGTCATCGAGTTCACGTACACGGGCGAGGAGGTCATCCTCATCACCGGTGACGAAGGCCCGCGCGTCATCGACGTGGACGACAAGCTCGACCAGTTCGCCGACTTCGTGGCGAGCATCCGCGGCGAGGGCGAGTGCGGGGCGCCCGCCGAGGACTGCTTCCGCATGACCGAGGTGTGCCTGAAGCTGCGCGACGCGGTGGGCACCGGCGCCGTCGCCGATCTGAGCTGATGCGTCGCGCGAAGGGACCTGCCCCACGCATGAGGGAGATCGACGTTGGTCGCATCACCGACACCGTCGCCGACATGGCGCGGCGCTCGAATATCGAGCTGCCCGATGACGTCGTGGCCGCGCTGCGCGCCGCGCGTGAGCGCGAGACGTTACGGATCGCGCGCGAGGTGCTCGACCAGCTTCTGCTCAACGCCGAGCGCGCGCGCGAGACCGGGCTGCCGCTGTGCCAGGACACCGGGGTGGCCGTCGTCTTCATCGACCTCGGCCAGGACGTGCACCTGACCGGCGGCGACCTGCAGGCGGCCGTGGATGACGGCGTGCGGCGAGGGTACCAGGAGGGCTACCTGCGCAAGTCCGTGGTGCGCGACCCGCTGGACCGGTCTACGAACACCGGCGACAACACGCCCGCCGTGATGCACCTGCGCCTCGTCGCGGGCGACCGCGTCACCGTGCACTTCGCACCCAAGGGCGGGGGCAGCGAGAACATGAGCGCGCTGTGGATGCTCACGCCCGCCCAGGGGCGCAGCGGCGTGGTCGAGGCGATCGCGGCGCAGGTCGGCGCCGCCGGCGGCATGCCCTGCCCGCCGCTGGTGCTGGGCGTGGGGCTGGGCGGCACCTTCGAGATGTCGGCCCTGCTGGCCAAGCGCGCGCTGCTCCGGCCCCTGGGCGGGCCCTCGCCCATCCCGGAGGTGGCCGCGCTCGAGCGCGACATGCTCGACGCCGTCAACGCGACGGGCGTCGGGCCGATGGGGCTGGGGGGCGTCACGACCGCACTGGCCGTGCACGTTGAGCGCCACCCGTGCCACATCGCCAGCCTCCCGCTGGCGCTCAACGTCCAGTGCCACGCCGCGCGGCACATGACCGTGCTCCTCTGAGACGCGCGCACTGCGTCCGTCGCGGCGCACCGACAACGGAAACAGGGATCGACTGTGACCTCAGTCAACGCCATCGACCTGACACTGCCTCTCACTGAGGAGGCCGCCTGCAGTGTGCGCGCGGGCGACGTCGTGCATCTGACGGGCCCCCTCTACACTGCCCGCGACGCCGCGCACCAGCGCCTCGTGGCGCTCATCGAGGCCGGTGAGGAGCTGCCGATCGAGATCGCCGGGCAGGTCATCTACTACTGCGGCCCCACGCCCGCACCTCCCGGCCGCCCGATCGGCTCGGCGGGACCCACCACCTCGTACCGTATGGACGACTTCGCGCCCGAGCTCCACCGGCTCGGCCTGCGCGGCACCATCGGCAAGGGCAACCGTTCGGCCCACGTCCGCCAGGCGCTCCGCCGCTACGGCGGCGTTTACTTCGTGGCGGTCGGCGGCGCCGGGGCGCTGCTTGCCGAACACATCACGGTCGCCGAGGTGGTCGCCTACCCCGAACTCGGGCCCGAGGCCATCCGCCGCCTCGAGGTCGAGCAGTTCCCGGTCATCGTCGGCTACGACTGCCGGGGCGGCACCGCGTTCGTGGGCGAGAAACCCCTGACCTGAGGAGTCTCGCCGAGAAGCCGCTCATACAGGGGGCGCCATGGAGCGCACGCTGGTCATCGTCAAGCCGGATGCCGTGCAGCGGGGCCTGGTGGGGGAGATCATCTCGCGCTTCGAGGCCGCGGGCTTCGAGATCGTGCGGATGCGCCTGGCGAGGCCTTCCGAGGACCTGGTCCGCCGCTTCTACTCGGAGCACGAGGGCAAGCCGCACTTCGCCCGCCTCGTCACCTACATGACCTCGGGCCCGTCGTGCTTCGCCGAGCTGCGGCGCGAGCCGGCCATCGAGCAGGCCCGGGCGCTGTGCGGCGCCACCGATCCGGACGATGCCGCGCCCGGCACCATCCGCGGCGACCTCGGCATCGACCTGCCCCGCAACTCGGTCCACGCCTCCGATGCGCCGCGGTCCGCCGAACGCGAGATTGCGCTCATCTTCGGAGAGGAGGCGGACCACCGGCCGGCGGCCGCCGGCGCCGCCGGGTGACACGGCACTCCGCACCTCTGGATGCGCCCGTAGGTCGGCTCGTGGCGTGCGCCGCCGTCAGTCACCGGCGTTCGCGACCGCGGTTGCGGCCTCCCCCGCGCTGTTGCTGATGGTCTCGCCCATCATCTGCCAGGCCGCGAGAGCGGCCAGCGAGACCAGGCTCACCAGGATGGCGTACTCGACGCTCGACACGCCCGCTTCATCCCTGAGGAGCTGCTTCGCATGACGGACCATCGTTCCGGCCTCCGTCTACCCCAGGGCCCAGCGCGCAAAGCCTGCAACGATGCGTTGCCCGTTTGACTCGGCACTGGACCTGACATGCCCTACGGGATTCCCGTTGACAACGCTCTGCACTTAGTATTCCATGTCACTCGGCGTACAAAACCCGGATGGACAAATAAAAACCACTTCCTATTGAGCTTACGGAGAACATGGGCGGTGCAATCACCGCGAGATCGAACGCGGGATCGCGCTCATACTGCGCGATGAGCCCGGTGGGGCCGCGGTTCCTCGACTGGTCGGGTTAAGTGAAGCCGGCCGCCCTTGCGGGCGGCCGGCTTCATGGCAGGCTGGCTGATCGGGTCTAGTTCCCACCCGTGGCTATCTGCGTCGTCGACTCCTGAATGAGGTTGCCGATCGTGTCGCCCAGGACTTGCCATGCGCCTACACTCGAGATGACGACCACGCTCAGCAGCAGGGCGTACTCGACGGTTGCGACCCCATCCTCATCCCAGAGAAGCCGCTTGATATCGTGTGTCATCGTCCTCGCCTCCGTCTCCTGGACGGCCACTGCAAGCCCCCTGAGTCCGTCGCGACTGCGCCCATCCAGCGGTGCCGTGAGGTCATCCTGTCTTGAGCGCACGTTGAGCATACCAGAAACAGTATTCCATGTCAACCTGAGGAATAAACGCGTTTGGGGGAAAATGGTCCATAAAATCATGAGGGGATACTGAGGTTACGTCTGGCCAGGCCCCGGTGCTCGGGAGGGAGGAGGGAAGGTCGCTCGTTGAGTGGAAGTCCCCGCACGACACAGCGCCCCGACAGCCAGTCCGGAGCGGAGGAGAGAGAGATGCCAGACCGCGACAGCCCGAGCTGCTCACCCGAGCAGTTCCAGGAGTGGGCATCGCATGTGATGGATCCCACCGACCGCATCGTCTACCGTGGCCCCTCGCTGCGCGCTGTGGCCATGCCCATGGGCGGCATCGGCGCCGGCAACTTCGCGCTCGCCGGCGACGGCACACTGCGCCAGTGGCAGATCTTCAACCAGGTCAACCACACCGCGTTCCTCCCCGGCACCTTCTTCGCGGTCCGCGCGCAGGACGGACATCGCGCCGGCGCCCCCGTCATGCGGCTCCTGCAGACCGACTGCTTCTACGACGATGACTTCCAGCCCGCGGCGAGCACCAGCGATCACGCCATCCCCGACCAGGCGCGCCGGCTCGCCGAGGCCGCGCCGTGTGTCGATGACATCGAGTACGTCGGCGAGTACCCC
>JALGUI010000147.1 GCA_029820915.1 Candidatus Zipacnadia bacterium
TCGTCGCCCGCGTGCGCGAGAAGGGCGCCTACGAGTCCGTCGAGCATCGCGCCGCGGCGATCGACGAGGCCATCAACCAGGCGCTGGCGTCGGCCGACGACCCGGCGACCCTCGAGGTCACCCTCGAACAGATCGACGGTCTGTGGACCGTCCTGATCGCGGGCACGAAGATCATGTCGGTCTACCCGGCCGAGGCCGACTCGAACGGGATGGCCCCCGAGGTGCTGGGGGCGGTCTGGGTGCGCAAGCTCAAGGACGCGCTGCCCAGCGCCTCGAGCGTTGAGGTGCAGGAGATCGGCGAGCCCGAGACCGCACCGGCCCCGGCGGCGGTCGGCACCGTCGGCGGCCAGCCGACCACCGCGCCCGCCCCGGTGACCGACGAGGGGCCGGCGACCGGCGCCGTGACCAACACCGGCGCCCCGGCCGTCGAGGTGCTCGAGGTGCCGAGCGTCGAGAGCGAGCCGGAGACCATCGTGGCCGGTCAGGGCGCTCGCCTGCTCATCCTCGAGGCCTTCAACAACGCCCGCGACATGCCTGAGGACGATTACCTCGTGCGCCGCGAAGTCATCGCCGAGGAGCTATTCGACAACATCGTGCAGGTGCTGACCGGCGGCAAGTCGCACGGCCGCATCTCGGAGACGGGGACGAGTGCCGGGACGCTGCCCACCCCGCCCGCGCCCACACCGGCGACAACCACGACCGCGACCACGACAGAGGCGCCGCCGCCCGCCGGCACGACCGTCGAGACGGTTACCGGCGCGGGCACACAGCCGGTCGTCGGCCCCGTGACCACGACCGTCGGCCCGACCCCTGCTCCCGCCGCCTCGTACGCGCTCAGCGATGAGAGGCGCCAGGAGATCGAGGCGGCGATCCCCGCCGACGACCCGAGCTACGCGAACGTGGTCCAGAAGGTCGTCATTAAGGCCAAGTTCAAGGCCGCGAGCGAGGGATATCGCGTGGCGCTGTCCAGCGACCCCGCCACGGCGGCGCAGGCCAAGGAGATCCTGACCGCGGCTCGACGATCATTCACCGGCGGCGACTACGACCTGGCCGAGAGCTACCTCGACACCGCACTCGGGCTGCTTGGCGTGACCGAGTGGGAGCAGCACATCGGCGCCGCCATGGCCGAACTCGGCCTCAGCCGGTAGCGCACTCCGTGATTGCTGACCGACCACCCGACGGGGCGGGCACCGTGAGACCGCAGGCGACCTCACGGTGCCCGCCCCGTCTTCGCACCTGCCTGTCGCCGCACTAGGAACAAGGAATGACCCGACAGCGACTCGACCTGGACGTCATCCTGTTCGACCTCGACAACACCCTCTACGAGCCCGAGTGTGGCCTGCTCGAGGCCGGCGACCGCGTTATCACCGACTTCATGGCCCGGCGGCTCGGGCTGAGCTGGGAGGAGGCCGACCGCCTGCGCGTGCGCACCTGGCGGCAGTACGGCGCGACCGCACGTGGGCTCGAGGTCGAGTTCGGCGTGCCCCGGCGCGAGTTCTTCGCGGGCTCCGTCGAGCGCGTCCCGATAGAGGACCATGTGCGCCCGCGGCCGGAGCTGACGGAGATGCTGGCGCGCTTGCCCCAGCGCCTGTTCGTGTTCACTAACGCGACGGCGCCGTACGCCGGGCGGGTGCTCGAGGCGCTGGGCGTGGCGCATCTGATCGAGCGAGTCTTCGACATCGAGTTCGTGGGCGGGCGGCCCAAGCCGGAGATCGGCGGCTACCGGCGCGTGCTGCGCGAGGTGAGCGCGCCCGCGAAGAAGGTGGCGCTGATCGAGGACACCGAGGCGAACCTGGGGCCGGCCGCCGAGCTGGGGATGGTGACGGTCAAGCTGCGTGAGCCCTGCCCCGCCCCGCCGCATCTGTTCCTCGGCGACCTGATGGACCTGCCGGGGCTACTCGGGCCCTGATGCCTGGCGCTTGGCGGCCGCCTCCGCCCGCGACAGGTTGGTGACTCCGGTCACGGCCGAGTTCGGGATGACGACCTCACGGCCGTCGCCGGTGCGCAGGCGCGTGGCGCGCAGCGACAGCTCGGTCACGGTGCCGGTGAGGTCGCCGATGGTCACGCGATCGCCGGGCGCGTACAGGTTGTCGTAGCAGATCAGATAGCCGTGCGCACAGTCACGCAGCGGGCCCTTGAAGAGCACGAGGGCGACCAGGAGCGTCGCGCCGAGCACGGGCAGCACTTCCGCGCCGGTCGGCAGCCCGAAGATGCGCAGGATCATCAGCAGCGCGATGGCGTAGAGCAGCACGCGACACAGGGCCAGCGGGATGCCCTCCACAACGCGCCGCCGCCTGATGCGCTCGGACGGCTCGCGGCCGGCGTCCCGGCGCAGTCCCGCGGACAGCGCGCGGTGAATGGCCCGACCGGCGAGGAACGCCAGCAGCTCGAAGACCGCTGCGACCAGGATCGCCCGGATGAGCTGGCCGGGAAGCGGCCCTCCCCAGACCCCCTGCATATACTCGATGAAGCCCTGCACCATCCGGCCTCCCGCTACTGCACGAAGAACTCATCACCCGTCGCGGCCGCATCGTCCCCGGCGCCCGGCTCTCCCTCCGGCGACGCCGCGGCCTTGCCCGAGAGGAGCTTTCGGAGGCGCTCTTCCTCGTCCATTCGCCGGCGTATCCGCGCCGACCTGCGCCGCATCACCACCAGGGCGATGACAAACGCGACGACGAAGAGCACGCCCACGATCGTCTCCGAGGCCGGCGGCGCGAGGTACGGCAGATAGCCGCGCCGCAGCCCTGCCAGCCACTCGCGCTCCATCTCCGGCACGGGCTCGCCGAAGGCCAGCCCCAGCGCCAGCCGCACGTCGCGGCCCTTCCCGAGCTGGTCGAGCAGCGGCCTGATGCCCTTCGCCGGTTCCAGGTCCGACAGGTAGGCCACCAGCGTGTAGCTCTGCGCGTAGGCCAGCGACACCTGCTCGCGATCGCCCCCGAAGGCCGCCTCCAGCTCGTCGATGGTAAGCAGGTCGCCCGCCATCGAGGCACGGGCGATGCTGCGGCCGTCGGCCTCATCGAAGTCATCGGCCGCGTACTTCGCGATCCCCTCGTGCAGCCAGCGAGGCAGCGTCCACGCCGCCTCCCCCATCGCCACGTCGAGCATGACGTGCGCCAACTCGTGCGCCACCAGCTTCGGCAGCCGCTGCGTTCCCATCGGCTTCACCACCACCCGCAGCGCCGACGGCAGCGCCCGGCCGATGATCCACGGCTTGTTGTCGCTGCCGGTCAGCTCGTCGAACTCCGCCTGCGAGCGCACGATGTAGACCTCGACGCGGTCGGGCGGCTCGGCGGCGAGCATGGTCCGCAGGCGCGCCATCGCCGTGTCGCCCGCCCGGCCGGCGACCGCCGCCAGCTCCTCGTGCTCCGCCCGGTACAGGATGCGCAGGTGCTCGGTGCCGAGCACCCGCCGCACCTCCTGGGCCTGGGCGGCGGCCACGGCTACGAGCACGACGAGCGCGAGGGCGGCGAGCAGCGGGCCATGCAGGCGGCGCGGTCGGCTCATGGCCCGATCACTTCAGCGCCGGACAACGGCTGCGCGCCCGGCACCAGCGGCAGTGCGGGCCGGTCACCGGCGGGAACTCGGTGGCCACCCGGATGCGGTCGGCCGCCCGCGTCAGGCGGCGCAGCAGCGGCTCGAGGTCGTCATCGCGGAAGCGCACGCGATGGCCGCTGCCCCGGCGCAGCGAGTACATGGTGACGGACACGTCCTCGCCCGGGAAGTGTTCGCGCGCGCAGGCGTACAGCAGGCCCCACCCGGGGCTCTCGGCCATGTCGCCGAGCGACGGCGGCCGTCGCGTCGAGAGCCACCGCACGGCGTTCAGCCCGCCGTCCCCTTCGCGCATGATCGCGTCGGCGACCGCCACGAACCGGTGGTCGCCCAGCTCGATCTCCATGCGCAGATCGACCTCGACCGCCTGCGCGCCGCCTTCCGCGTGGCTCTCGTGGAACTCGCGCAGCATCGTCATCCCCTGCGCGTGCAGCCGCTCCTCCTCCAGGCTGTCGGCGCAGGCCGAGCCGTCCCACGCGTCCTCGAAAACCTCCGCCACGCGCTGGAGCGGCGCCATGGCCGGCCCGCCCACGCGGTAGCACTCGACCAGCGCCTGCCTGATCGCCTGATGGAGCGTGGCGGGACCGCCGAGGAAGCGGCGCGTCTCCTCGCGCGGCACGAACCATGACAGCAGGAACTTCTGGGGGCACTCGCTATAGTCGGCCAGGTTGCGGGCGGTGAAGGGCCGCTCCGGCAGGTCCAGCGGCTCCACGATCTCGGGCGCGTCATTCGTCCCGTCGGTCATCGGGTCACCTCGGCCCCAGCTTCGCCGATGCCGGTGGGGCCACCTGCCGGTCGTCGCGCGGACGGAGGAGGTGCGCCGCCGTCCCACGGCGTACCTGTGTCCCGGGTGGGATCATGGCAGACGGCGGCACCCAACTCCGACGCATCCTGCGCGAGCGCTTCCGCCTCCGGTCCCTCGACCTCGGCAAGCAGCAGGTCCTCGACCTGCTCCTCACCGGTCACTCCGCCCTGCTGGTCGCGCCCGAGGGCCACGGCAAGTCGCTGTGCTGGCAGGTCGCGACGGCCGTCCGCGGCGGGCCCGTGCTCGTGATCGCCGCCTCGAGCGGAGCCCTGCCGCGACGGGCCGAGCGCCTCGCCGACCGGCCCGGCCTGGTCGCCTGCCACCTGGACGCGGCCCGTCCCCCGGCCGTGACGGCGGCGCTGCGCGAGCAGATCGCCGCCGGTCGGTACGATGCCGTGCTCGTGTCGGCCCGGCAGCTCGGTGACCCCCGCGTGCGCGAAGCCGCGCTGGCCTCGCGCCCCTGGCTCGTCGTGGTCGAGGACGCCGACCGCGTCAGCCCGTGGGGGCGCGTGCTCGATCCATCGTACGCGCGCATCGCCGACCTGCTCTCGGAGTTCGACGACCCCACCGTCCTCGCGCTCGCCGACGTCGCCTGCCCGCGCGCCCGCGATGATGTGACCGACCGCCTCCGCCTCCAGGACACCGCGCCGATTGACGCCGGTATGGATCGCGCCGAGCTCCGTATCGAGGTCCGCAACACGCCCGGCCAGGCCACCCGCGACGCCCACCTGCTCGCCGTCCTCGGTGACAGGCCCGAACGCGCGGTCGTCTTCGTCTCCCTCCGCGTCGATGCCGAGCGCCTGGCCGTACTGATCGAGGAGACCTGCGAGCTGCCGGTTGAGGCCGTCCACGGCGGCATGGGGCCCGGGCCCTTCGCCGATGCCATGCGCCGTTTCCGCGAGGGCGGCGCGCGCGTGCTGGTGGCAACCGGGGCGCTCGGCCGCGATGAGCGCTGGCCCGCCGTCCCGCTCGTCGTGCACTACGCGCTGCCGCACGGCCTCGGACAGTACCACCGGCAGATGATGCTGGCCGAGGCCGACGGCGAGCCGGCTCGCTCGGTGCTGCTTTACGACCGCGACGAGCGGCCGCTGCTCGAGCGCGCGGCGTGGCGGTGCGCGCCCGAGCCCGGGCATCTGCTCGCCATGCACCGCGCGGTCGTCGAGGCCGACGGCAAGCGCCTGACCTACGCCACGCTCAGCCGCGACACGGGCCTGCACCCCGACGAGGCACACGTGGGTGTCGAGGCCCTCGCCAAGATGGGGGCGCTCGTGGTGAGCGCGCGCGGCGATGACTGGGTCGAAGCCGCGGCGGGCCCCCTCCCGGCGACGGGGCTGGCGGACCACGCCCGCCACGCGGACGCGCTGCGCCGCGTCCGGCTGGCGCAGGCCGAGCAGGTCATCGAGTACGCCCGTGCCAGGCGCTGCCGGCGGGCCTTCCTCGCCCAGGCGCTCGGCTACGAGCCGGCGAGTGATCCGCCCGACTGCTGCGACCGTTGCGCGCCGGCTGCCGAGGACCCCAGGCCTCGCATGGTCGCCACGGGCTACCCCATCCGCGCGGGCGACTGCCGCGGCTGGGCGCTGAGTCTGTATCGCCGGCCGGGCGAGGAGGTGCCGACGGACGTCCCGGCACGCCTGCTGCATGCCCTCAAGTATGACGGCGACCTTCAGGCGGCGCCGCGGCTGGCCTATCTGATGGCGCGGCGCGTGCGCGAGCGGCCGAAGCTGCGCGAGTGCCAGGTCATCGTGCCTATCCCGCCCACCGACCCGGAGGACGAGACGTCGCCCGCGGTCCTGCTGGCGACCGGAATCGCCCGCCTGACGAGGCGACCCCTCGTGCCCGCGCTGGTCCGTGCAACAGTCGGGGCCCCGCAGAAGGAGCTCGCGTCGCGCGGCGAGAAGGAGAGCAACATCGAGGGCGCCTTCGAGGCGGCGGGCGCTCTGCGCCGGTCCGGGGCCGCGGATGTGCGACTGCTCGCCGCGGTCCGTACCACCTTCGGCTGGCGCTCCGACGTCTGACCGGGCGGCTCACCATGAGGGTCTCCGCGCCACAACCCGACGCCCAGGACCGTCTCGCCTGGGCGGCTCTCTACTGGGCCGGAC
>JALGUI010000004.1 GCA_029820915.1 Candidatus Zipacnadia bacterium
CACCCGCCCTTGTCGTTTCGGCCAGTATACCCCGGGCGTCCGCGGCCGGTGCTCACAACTCGCGCACGGGGCCGCCACGGCCCGGAGGGAGGCCGTGGCGCCGCCCGGCACGCGGCGGCGGCCCTCCCCCCCCAGGTCAGACGGCGTTCGGCGCGAAGTACACGATCGCCGCCGCGGTAAGCACGTAAAGCGCCACGTTCGCCAGCAGAGGCTTGTCGGTCAGCAGCGTGCGGTCGGGCGCTCCGCCCTGGCCCTGACGGTGCATCAGGTAGACGTAACGGAAGAGGCCGTAGATCACGAAGGGGATGGTGTACATCAGCTGCGTGCTGCCGATCTGCGCGACGGTGCGGTCGGAGATCGTGTAGAGGCAGTAGGACATCAGCGTCGAGGCGGCGACCACGGGGATGAGCTGGTCGAGCATCTCGACACTGTACTTGCGCAGGGTCGTGCGATGCCCCGCGGCATCCTCCTCGAGCAGCAGTATCTCGCCCCGGCGCTTGGCCAGCCCCAGAAACAGTGCCAGCAGCAGCGTACAGATCAGCAGCCACGGGGAGATCACGACGCTGATGGCCTCCGCGCCCGCCACGGCGCGCAGCACGAAGCCCCCGGCGATGGCGAACACGTCGAGGATGACGCGCTGCTTGAGGACGTACTGGTAGAGCATCTGCAGCCCGAAGTAGCTCGCGATCACCCCGCCGAGGCCGAAGTTGACGATCAGGGAGCCGCCCAGCCCGACGACCACCAGGATCGCCGCCACCACGGCCGCCAAGTCGGACGACAGCGCGCCCGAGGCGATGGGGCGATCGCACTTTTCCGGGTGCCTGCGGTCCTCCTCGGCGTCCCGCATGTCGTTGATCAGGTACACCGCGCTCGAGACCATGCAGAAGAACACGAATGCCACGATGGTCTTCAGCACCGCGTCCGGATCGGCCATCCTCTGAGCGAAGATGAGGGCGGCGAACACCAGCAGGTTCTTGGTGTACTGCCACGGCCTCATGCATCGAACCAGCGCTGTGAGCGTTTGCATCCTGTTCTCCCGTGAGTGCGGCGTGTGCCCGCGCGCCCGCGCCGTCAGTCGCCCTCTCGGGTCTTGAGCAGCGGGAAGGCGAGGACCTCGCGCATGTTCGGCGCGTCGAGCAGCACCATCGCCAGCCGGTCCACGCCCATGCCCATGCCGCCCGCGGGCGGCATGCCGTGCTCGAGCGCGGTGACGAAGTCCTCGTCGAGCGGATGCGCCTCGTCGTCGCCCGCCTCCCGCGCGGCCGCCTGCTGCTCGAAGCGCCGCCGCTGATCGATCGGGTCGTTCAGCTCGCTGAAGGCGTTGCCCATCTCCTCGGTGCCGATGAACAGCTCGAAGCGATAGGCCAGCTCGGGCCGGTCCGGCATGTGCTTGGCGAGCGGCGAGACGCGGGTCGGGTACTCGATGACGAAGGTCGGCTGGATGAGCTCGGGCTGCACGTAGCGGTCGAAGCACTTGTCGAGCAGCGCGCCCCAGTTGTCCGCCTCGGCGTCGGCCAGGTCGAGCCCGGCGCAGGCCTCGCGGGCCTCCTCGTCGGTGTCGAGGGCGGCGAAGTCCACTCCGGTGGCGTCGCGGACGGCATCCAGCAGCTTGATGCGCTCGAAGGGAGGCGTGACGTCGATCTCGTGCCCGCGGTAGGTGAAGCCCGCGCCGCCGCACACCTCGGCCGCGAGCTCCCCCACCAGACCCTCCATCAGCGCCATCATGTCCTGCCAGTCACCGTAGGCCTGGTAGGCTTCGAGCAAGGTGAACTCGGGGTTGTGGCGCGCGTCTACCCCCTCATTGCGAAAGCACGGGCCGATCTCGTAGACCTTCTCGAAGCCGCCCACGAGCAGGCGCTTCAGGTACAGCTCGGGCGCGATGCGCAGGTACAGGGTCATATCCAGCGCGTTGTGGTGTGTCGTGAAGGGCACGGCGTGTGCGCCGCCGTAGATCGGCTGCAGGATGGGCGTCTGGAACTCCATGAAGCCGCGCTCGGCCAACGCCCGGCGCAGCCGCGCGATCATGCGCGAGCGCTTGGCCAGGATCTCGTGTGCGTGGCGGTTCACGATCAGGTCCAGGTAGCGCTGGCGGTAGCGAATCTCGGGGTCCCTGAGCCCGTGGAACTTCTCGGGCAGTGGGCGCAGCGCCTTGGCGAGCAGCGTGAACTCGGTCGCCTCCACGCTTGCCTCGCCCGAGCGCGTCTTCATGAGCGTCCCACGCACGCCGACGATGTCGCCGATGTCCAGGTCCAGGAAGTGCGCGAAGCGCTCCTCGCCGAGGGTGTTCTGGCGCATGAAGAGCTGCACGCCGCCCGACTCATCGGCCAGGTCGGCGAAGGCCGACTTGCCGTGCTCGCGCACGGCCGTGAGGCGTCCCGCGACGGCAACGGTCTGCCCCTGGAGGTCGTCGAAGCACTCCTGCAGCTCGGCGGCGGCGTGCGTGCGCTCGTAGCCGGTGCGCGCGAAGGGGTCGTCGCCCCGCTCGCGCATGGCCTGGAGCTTCCCCAGCCGCACGTCGCGCTGGTTGGTCGGTTCGCTCACGGAATCGCACCTCTTCGTCGGTGGTCTCGACCGGCGGATGGCCTCATGCGGGGGCCGCGCGCCGGCGCGCCCGCTCCTTGATCCGCGCGATGGTCTCCGGCTCGACCGCGCGCTCGAAGCTGCGGAGGCCCGCCAGCCCGAAGCCGTGCCTGTCGGCCAGGGCCGCGATCTCGCGCACGCGTTCGAGCTCCAGCCGCTTGCCGAGCGAGTAGTCCTCGGCCCGTCCCTCCAGCGCCAGGATCATCGTCTCAGCCATGCACGCGTAGGCGACGCCGGGTGGGAAGCCGAAGTCGAAGTTGAACTGCACATCGCCGGGGATGGCGACGGCGCCACCCTCGATGACCAGCACGTCGTCGCGCTCGCGGGCCACGCGCGCCGACACGTCGCGCGGGCGGGCCACGTCGCAGACCACGGCGCCCGGGCGCAGCATCTCGGGCTCGATGACGGCGTCCAGCGCGCTGGTGACCGTCACGACCAGGTCCGCCTGCGGCACGGACTCCGCGGCGCTGATGCTGATCTCGACCTGGGCGCCGGAGCCGGACAGCTCGGCGGCGACCTCCTCGAGCGCCTCGACGCGGCGTCCGATGAGCACGATGCGCGGCACCCGTTGTGCCAGCAGGTGCGCGCACACGCGGCCGATCGAGCCACTGGCCCCCAACACCGCGACGGTGGACGCGGCGGGGTCGATCTCCATGACTTCGGCGGCGCGCAGCGTACCCTCGATGGCCGTGGCCACCGTGTAGCTGTTGCCGGTGGTGACGGCGATGTCCACCTGTTCGGCGACCTCGATGCCACCGTTGCCCACCACGGCGGTGAAGGCGCCGAGGCCGACGATATCCGCGCCGAGGTCTTCGGCGACCCGCGCCGCCTCGACGACCTTGGCGACCGAGTGCGCCGGATCACCCTCGACGAGCTGCCGCGAGCTCAGCGGACAGCCGACGAACCAGCCCTCGGTCTCGGCACCGGTGGCGGAGCGCACGCCGGTGATGCGGCTGACTGTCTTCGCGGCCGTGCGGGCCATGACGTACTCGACCAGGCTGTCGGGCAGGAGGCGCGCGATCGGGTACTTCCGGGCGACGTCATCGGGCACAACCGGATGGACGATGAAGGCGAAGCGGGTCACGTAGTCTGCTCCTCGTCGGCCGGCGTCAGCTCGCGCACGGTGGGCTCCCAGCCCAGCGCGTCGGCGACCCCGACGTAGTCCTCGGGCGTTATCTCCGTCAGCGGCTTGTCGAGCAGGCAGACGAAGAGGCCTTCCATCACGTTGGTGGCGAAGGTCCGCCCGGCGATGACCGGCGTGCTGGTGACCAGCAGCCTCACGCCGCGCCGCCGCAGCTCCTCGACGTCCCCCTCGGTCGTGCTGTTAGTGACGATCACCTTGCCGGACAGATCATCGGGCATGTGCCGCCGGATGAACAGGAAGTCGCCCGCGATCACGTCCGCCCACTCGTACCACCGTGTGTACTTCGAGACGATCTCGTCCTGCTTCTCCCCGGTCGGGTAGAGCCACTTGAAGGGAAGCCGCCCGACGATCGGAAGCAGCAGGCGGCCCACGGTCTGCAGCCCGCGCAGTGAGTGCAGCGCTAAGGGCAGCCCGAGGTTGAACATGAGGTCGCCGAATACTACGTGCGCGCTCATCTCGTCGAGCGTCTCGGCCATCCCGAAGCGGTCGATGCCGCACACCAGGAGCACCTTCGCGCCGGCGAAGTCCACGATGCCGCGCTCCTGCAGCCAGTGCAGCGTGAGACGCTCGAGCGTGTCCTTGAGCCCCGCACCGTCCACCAGCGGCGTGCGCGTGACCCCGCGCGTGAGTCTGCCGATCTCGCGGAAGGGGTAGTACCGCCCCGCGCAATGCAGGCCCAGGTTCGTGCCGCCCACGCACAGGCAGTCCACCACGCCGTCGTTGGCGGTCATGAGTCGCTCGAAGCGCTCCAGCGAGCCGTCGGTGCCGCGGCGCTCGAGCAGGAACCGCCGGCCGAGCAGCTCGACCTCGGCGGTGCTGTCACGACTCGACGATCCCAGGCTGATGCTCAGCACGTGCTTCATGTCTCGTTACGTCCTCGCCGGCAGGTCGTGCCCTCGCACACCGCGCCGTCCGCCTCATCCTCGGCACTGAGATCCGCCACGTGGCTTTCGACCAGGCGCCGCAGGTCGTCGAGCGTCGAGACCCGGTTCACCCGGCCGCGGAAGCTGCGCGCGTTGGGCAGCCCCCGCACGTAGTGGTGCATCTGGGCGCGCATCTCGTGGATCGCGATGCGCTCCTCGCAATCGCGCGCCAGCATCTGCGCGTGCAGCAACGCGATGCCCAGGCGCTGCGCGGGCGACGGATCGGGCGGGATCGGCTCGCCGCGCACCGCGGCCGCCGCCTGCCCGAACACCCACGGCCGCCCCCACGCCCCGCGCGCGATCATCACGGCGGCGCAGCCGGTCTCGCGCATCATGCGCGGCGCGTCGGCCGGGCCGGCGACGTCGCCGTTGCCGATGACCGGCACGTCCAGCGCCTCGACGAGGCGCGCGATGTGTCGCCAGTCGGCCCACCCGCCAAATCCCGCGGACGCGGTGCGGGCGTGGATGGCGACGGCCGCGGCGCCCGCGTCCCGCAGCCGGCGCGCCAGGGCCACGTAGCCGTCATCGCCCGCGACCAGCCCGGCGCGGATCTTGACCGTGACCGGAACCGCCGACACCGACGCTGCAGCCGCGGTCACGGCCGCCGCACGCTCAGGGCGGCCCATCAGGGCGACCCCCGCGTCGTTGCGGCGGACCTTGGACACCGAGCAGCCCATGTTGATGTCAATGATGTCCGCGCCGGCCTCCTCGACCGCCGACACGGCGTCGGCCATGATCTCCGGCTCCGAGCCGAAGAGCTGGATCGAGACCGGGCGCTCGCCCTCGAAGGTGCGCAGCATCCGCAGCGTGCGATCGCTGTCGTGGACGATGGCATTGATCGACACCATCTCACTGTACACGAGGCCCGCGCCCCCGCGCCGGCACAGCAGCCGGTAGACGCGGTTGGTGGTGCCGGCCATCGGCCCCAGCACCAGGGGCGGGTCCACGACGACGTCACCGATGCGCATCACTGCCGACAGGTCCCCGGCTCCCGCTCACGCTCGTCAACGGCTCGCAGCCCTTCGAGGACCAGCAGGGGCTCGACGCGGTCGAACCGCGCCCCGGCCACCTGCGCCGGCTCGACGTCGCCGCCGGTGGCGACGACCGGCGCCGGGCCCACCTGCTCGCGCATGCCGGCGATCAGCGCCTCGATCGTGCCTCGCAGCGTCGCCTGCAGTCCGGCGGCCAGGTTCTCTACCGTCGAATGCCCGACCACCGACGCCGCCTCCCCCTGGCGGAGCAGCGCCAGGGCGAGCGTCACCGGTCCGCTCAGGTGCGGCACGGCCGCGACGATGCCCGTCACCTGGGGCTCAAGCCCGGCGGCGATGGCCCCGCCGACCAGCACGCCCGCGTCGTCGAGCGCCTGCGCCGTCATACAGGTGCCGAGCGTCAGCACGATCACCGGCACGCCGTACAGCGCGCGTGCCCCCTCAGCCGCCGCCAGCCGATCCTGGCCGATCTCGGACGGATCGCGGTAATCGACCTCGATGTGCGTATGCAGGTCGCGGCCCAGCAGGGCGACATCCGCCCCGGTCACCTGCGACAGCAGCTCGCCGGCCGCCTCGGCCAGCGACGGGCGGCTGCTCACCAGCGCCGCGCGCTCGCACGCGGCCGGGTCGAGCCCGGCTTCGCCCAGCGCGGCTTCGAGCGCCGCCGCGTCGAGATGCTCGATGGGCAGCCTGCCCTCGGCCGCCCAACGCTCGCCGGCGCGCGCCGCCCACTTGAGCGCCGAGTTGCCGGCGTCCGCATAGAGTCGCCACGCGATCGTCATGTCAGGTCCACGATGCGCGCCTCGATCTCGTTCCGCCCGTCCGCTCCGCGCCCGAGCCTGATGACCGCCGCGCTGCGCGCGTGATCGCCCGGGTGCGAGATCATCGTCGGTCCGGGCCCCACCTGCCGGCCGTCCCGAGCATGGTCGTGCCCGCCCAGGATGGCATCGATCTCGGGGCACAACTCCGCCAGCGCCAAGTCGTCCTCCATCCCGCGGTGGCTGAGCGCGACCAGCCAGTCGGCGTCGTCACGAAGCGCCCGGACGGCCTCGCGGGCCGCGCCTTCCCAGGCGATGAAGCGCAGGTCCGAGAAGCGCTCGGGGAGACTCCCCGGCCGGATCATGGTCGGCGTCAGGCCGAACACGCCCACCCTCTCGGAGCCCGAGCGCAGGACGGTCCAGCGCACCACGTGCCCCAGATCGCCGCGCAGCGCAAGCACGTTGGCGCTCAGCACCGGGAAGGCCGCCCACCGGGTCTTGCGCAGCAGCCCGGACTTGCGGAAGAAGAACTCCCGGTTGCCCATGGCCATGGCATGGTACCCGGCCGCGTTCATCAGGTCCAGGACCGGCTCGCGCGGCCGCACGTAGATGTTGCCGGCGCCGATGGCATCGCCGCTGTCGAGCAGCAGCGCCCCGCTGCGCTGGCGCAGGAAGCCCAGCGCCTCGGCTCCTTGCCGGTCGAGGCGGCCGTGCAGGTCGGATGTATGAATGATTGTCAGCGCCATGGCCCCGGCATCACACCAGGCCGGCCTTCATCAGGTCCTGGACATCGAGCATGCCGACGGCGCCGCCGTCAGCATCGACCACGGGCACGTTGTCGAACTCCCGCTCGTCCATGAGGTTGACGACCTCGATGGCGAGCGTACCCACCGGGACGGCGGTCGGGCGCTTCGTCATGACCTCGGACATCGCGCGCGACATGACGGCGTTGCGGTCGGTCTCCTTCTGCATCAGCCGGCGGAAGTCGCCGTCGGTGAACAGCCCGCGCAGCACCCCGTCGTCGTCAACGATGGCGACCGCGCCGCGCACGGCCGCGTTGGTCATGGCCAGCAGCGCCTCCTCGACCGTGGCGTCCAGGCTCAGCGTCGGGTTGTCGGCGCCGCCATGCATGATGTCCTCGACGCGCAGCAGCACGCGCTTGCCGAGCTGGCCGCCGGGGTGGGTGGCGCCGAAGTCCTGCACGGAGAAGCCGCGCGCGCCCATCAGGGCCATGGCCAGCGCATCGCCCAGCGCGAGTTCGGCGATGGCGCTGGAGGTGGGCGCCAGGTTCAGCGGGCATGCCTCGCGCTCGACCGAGGCGTCGAGCACCACGTCGGCGGCGCGCCCCACCGTGGAGTCGCGCCTGCCGCAGATGGCGATGATCGCCGCCCCGCGCCGCTTGATGATGGGAAGCAGGCGCACGATCTCCTCGGTCTCGCCGCTGTTGGTGATGAGGATGGCGATATCGTCCCGGCTGAGCATCCCCAGGTCGCCGTGCACGGCCTCGGCCGCGTGCATGAAGTAGGCGAGGGTCCCCGTGCTGGCGAGGGTGCCGCTGAGCTTGCGGCCGACGTCCCCGGACTTGCCGATCCCGCAC
Organism: Candidatus Zipacnadia bacterium; assembly: GCA_029820915.1. GTDB lineage: Bacteria > Armatimonadota > Zipacnadia > Zipacnadales > UBA5352 > JALGVA01. The sequence goes on from JALGUI010000004.1 coordinate 7,992, forward strand.
ACGATGGCCCGGCCGTGCATCGCCAGCAGCACCTCGACGGCCCGCACGAAGTCATCGCCAAGCCGCTCCGCCACGCACTCGACAGCCCGGCTCTCGATCCCCAGTGTCTCGCGCGCCTGCGCCAGTACCGCCGCCTTGTCGATCATGGCATCATCGCCTCAGCGCCCGCACGGCCCGGTGCACGGCCAGGAGCTGCTCGATCATCGCGCGCGCGTCGGCCAGCGGGATCATGTTGGGGCCGTCGCACGGCGCCTGCCCCGGCTCGGGGTGTACCTCCATGAAGACCGCGTCAATGCCCACGGCGACGGCCGCCCGAGCCAACACCGGGGCGAACTCGCGCTGCCCGCTCGACGCCCCGTAACCACCACTGGGGAGCTGTACCGAGTGGGTGGCGTCGAACACCACGGGGTAGCCCAGCGAGCGCATGATGGTCAAGCCGCGCATGTCCACCACGAGATTGTGATAGCCGAAGGTGATGCCGCGCTCGGTCACCATGACCTGCTCGTTTCCAGTCGAGGTGACCTTGCCGATGGAGAACTGCATGTCCTCGGGCGCGAGGAACTGGCCCTTCTTGATGTTCACGGGCTTGCCCGTCTCCCCCACGGCCACGAGCAGGTCGGTCTGGCGCGACAGGAAGGCCGGGACCTGCAGCACGTCCAGCGCCTGCATGGCCAGCGGCACCTGGAGCACCTCGTGTACGTCCGACAGCACCGGCACGTCCACCTCGTCGCGCACTCGCGCCAGGACCTCGAGGCCACGCTGCCAGCCCGGACCGCGCTCGGAGTCCACGGACGTGCGGTTGGCCTTGTCGTAGGAGGCCTTGAAGACGTAGGGCACGCCCAGGTCGGCGCAGATCTCGGCCAGGTCCCGGGCGATGGCGGCCGTGGCGTCGTAGTCCTCCACCAGGCACGGCCCGGCGATGATCGCCAGCTTCTCGCCGCCGATCACGCAGTCCGGCTCCCGCACGACGATCTCCCTAACCGTGGCCACCTGGCTGCTCCTCCCTCGCCAGCAGTTCGCGCACCCGCTCGAGATCGTCGGGCGTGTCCACGCCGATGGGCGAGTAGTCCACCTGCACGACGCGGATGCGCCTGCCCGCCTCCAGGGCGCGAAGCTGCTCCAGGCCCTCCGTCATCTCCAGTCGGGACTGCTCGAGCGCCGCGAACCACAGCAGCGCCTCGCGCCGGTAGACGTAGAGCCCGATGTGCTTGAGCGGCATGAGGCCGGAGCCGGGGTGCCGCCTCGGCGCGTCCGGCTGCTCGGCGCCCGGATCGACGCGGAAGTACGGGATGGGCGAGCGCGAGAAGTACAGCGCCCAGCCGTCCGCATCGACGACCACCTTGACCGCCCATGGATCGAGGTGCTCCTCGAGCGTGTCGATCGGCGTCGCGATGGTCCCGATCTGCAGGTCCGGGTCGGTCAGGAAGGGCGCGACCGCCGCATCGATGGCCTCAGGCTCGATCATGGGCTCATCGCCCTGGACGTTGACGATCACGCCACACTCGACTCGCCCCGCGACCTCGGCCAGCCGGTCGGTGCCCGAGCGGTGATCGCCGCTCGTCATCTCGACCCGCCCGCCGAAGCCCAGCACCGCGTCGCGCACGCGCTCATCATCGGTGGCGACGATCACGTCGTCGAGCAGCGACGCCTGCACGCAGCGCTCGTAGACACGCTGGATCATCGTCTTGCCCGCAAGGTCCAGCAGGACCTTGCCCGGCAGCCTCGTTGACGCATAGCGCGCGGGGATCATCCCGACGATTGACAGCTCGGCCATGTCCCGTCTCCTCAGCCGCCTAGTGCTGAGTTGCAGAAGTGGGCGCGTGTTCCTCAAGCGGGCTTGCCTCACCCCCCGGCCCCCTCTCCGGACGCAGCAAGCTGCGGGCGGAGAGGGGGAGAACACATAAGGAAGCGTAAATGCGCTACCTGCCCGGTGCACGAAAAAGCATTTTGATTCCCCCTCCGGAACGGAGGGGGTGCCGGTCCCGCCTCTGGGCGGGACCGGCGGGGGAGGCCCGCAGGACGATACGCGAGCTTCCGCAAGTAAGCACTAGTCCTCGGGTCGCAGCAGCGTCGTAACGACGCGCACCGCCCCGAAGACCGGCACGGTGGCCAGTGCCGTGTAGGGCGCGCCGACGAAGATGTGCAACAGCCACGGGCCGGGACTGGGCGGCGCCGCGAAGATCAGCCGGATCAGCTCCACGACCGGCAGGGCGATCAGGGCCACCAGCGACGCAACCAGCACGCGTTCGGCCAGAAGCTGCCCGCGCAGCAGGCCCACCGCAACGCCGAGCCCCATGTAGGCCACGAAGGTGCCGCCCAGCCATGCGCCCTGCACGCTCGCGAGCAGCAGGCCGCCGACCAGGCCACCGAAGCAGCCGGCGACGGGGCCGCCGCTGAGTCCGATGCTGATGACGGCTGCCAGCACCAGGTGCGGCCCCTGGCCACGCACAAGCAACCAGCCGGGCCACGTGCGCTCAACGGCGGTCGCCAGAATCAGCAGTATCGGGTAGGCGAGATAGATCACCGGGCTGACAATCCTCGTGCCGGGCGCTCAGCCGCCCCGCCGGATGACCCGGACGTAGTCCAGGTGGTCGAAGTCCGCGTACGGCTTCACGCAGGCGACGATCGACGCCACGTTCACCTCGGAGCGCTCCACCCGCTCCACGACCCCGATCGGCAGCCCGGCCGGGTAGACGCCGCCCAGGCCGGAGCTGACCACCGTGTCTCCCACGCGAACGTCGGCGCCGTGCGGGAGCTTGCTCAGCAGCAGCATCTGGCCACCCTCGTGCTCCTGCGGCGCTGCGTAGACGATGCCGTGGTCGCCGTCCTCGCGCAGGATCCTCGCGGCCACCGCGTGGTCGGCGTCGAGCAGCAGCACCACGATGCCCCGGTTGCCCTGCGCCTCGACGACGCGCCCGACCAGCCCCGCCTCGGTGCGCACGATCGTTCCCTGCTCGAGTTCCCTGCTGGCCTCGATCGTGATGCGCTTGCGGCGCGGGTCCGAGGACCAGTCGATCACGCGCGCGGGCGTGCCGGTCGGTACGCCCGTGGCATCCCAGCCAAGCTTGGCCTTCATGGCCTTGTTCTCGAGGTAGTAGCTGTACATCGCGATCTTATCGGCCTCGAGTTCCGCCACGCGCCGCAGCAGCTCGTCGCGCTCACGCGCGAGCCGGCCGCCGTGCAGGGCCGCGGTGTTGAGGTTGCGCAACACCGTGCCGAAGGTCACCAGCGCCGACTGCGCCGGCCACACCACGCGCTGGGCGGCCCGCTCGGCCAAGCTCACCTCGCCCTTCCCGCGAGCGCGGTGCTGAACCACGGTCAGGATCGCGGCCACCAGGGCCAGGGCCAGGACCGGCTCCCACCGATAGTGCGTTGTGTGCATGGCTCGCACGAGACATCACCTGCGCGATGGGAACCCGTCCAGCTCCTCGAGGTAGCGAGCGGTCCCCACGACAACGGCGGTCAGCGGGTCATCGGCGATATACACGGGCACATCGGTCTCGGCGCTGATGAGCTGGTCGAGGCCGCGCAGCAGCGCGACGCCGCCCGCCAGCACGATCCCGCGGCTCATCACGTCCGCCGCCAGCTCCGGCGGGGTCTCGTCCAGCGTCTCCTTGATGAGCTCGACGATGACCCCCAGCGGCTCGCGGATGGCCTCACGCACCTGCTGCGAGGTCAGCGGCATGCTACGCGGCAGCCCGGACATCAGGTCCTTGCCGCGGATCGTCATCTCCTGCTCCTCGGGCAGCGGGAAGGCCGAGCCGATCTTGATCTTGATCTCCTCGGCGGTTCGCTGGCCGATGTGCAGATTCAGTTCGTGGCGGACGTAGGCGGCAATGGCCTCGTCCATCTCCTCGCCGGCCACGCGCACCGACTGCTCGGTGCAGATGCCGCCGAGCGAGATGACCGCAACCTCGGTGGTGCCGCCGCCGATGTCCACGACCATGCTGCCGACGGGCTCGCCCACGGGCATCCCGGCGCCGATGGCCGCGGCCATGGGCTCGTCGATGACCACGGCCGACCAGGCCCCGGCCCGCCGCGTCGCCTCCTCGACCGCCCGGCGCTCGACCTCGGTGATGCCGGACGGCACGCCGATGACCACGCGCGGATGCTCCCACACGCGGCGGGTCAGCACCTTCTCGATGAAGTGGTGCAGCATGGCCTCGGTGGTGTCGAAGTCCGCGATAACGCCGTCGCGCAGCGGGCGCACGGCCGTGATGTGGGCCGGCGTGCGCCCGACCATCCGCTTGGCCTCCTCGCCCACGGCGAGGACGTGGCCGGTCGAGCTGTCAACAGCCACGACGGACGGCTCGCGGAGCATGATGCCGCGACCCTTGACGTGCACCAGCGTGTTCGCGGTGCCAAGGTCGATGCCCAGGTCCCGTGAGAACCGGCCGACCAGGCCCCCGAAGTAGCGCGCCACGCTTGCGAGCACCCCTCGCCCGAGCATACCGCCTCCAGGGCGCGGAATGCGCCCTCCGGTCATCGCCCGTCGTGGTGCGTCGTCACGTTGGTCCTGAAGTTCAGGTTGGGCGTCTACAGCCGTTCCCCCCTATGCGTCCCGGTCGGAGGCCCCGTGACCGATCCCGTCGTATCCAAGTTCGACCAGCATCTCCCATGTCCGGCTCAGTGGCAGTCCAACGACGTTGAAGTAACACCCGTCTATGTCGCGAACCAGGAGCGCCCCATGGCCCTGAATGCCGTAGGCGCCGGCCTTGTCCGGCGGCTCTCCGGTGGCGATGTAGCGCTCGATCTCACCATCGCTGAGCGCGCGGAAAGCGACGCGCGTGTGTTCGGCGTGCTCGGTCAGCAGGCGGGCGCCATCGGAGGCGCCGATGGCGATGGCGACCGCGCTGATCACCTCGTGCTCGCGCCCCGACAGCGCGCGCAGCATCCCCCGGGCCTCGTCGGGACCGGACGGCTTGCCGAGCACCTGATCGCCGAGCACGACCACCGTGTCGGCGCCGAGGACCAGCCGCCCGGGCAGCTCCCCGGCCACGTCAAGCGCCTTCTGGCACGCGTGCTCCAGGGCGACGGCCTCGGGCCCGCGGCCCACCTCGTCGGCCTCCTCGGCCACGTCGGACACGCGAACATCGAACGGCAGGCCCACCTGTCGCAGCAGCGCGGCGCGCCGCGGCGACGCCGACGCGAGCACCAGCGGCCGGCGCAGCGCGCGCTCCAGCTCCGCGTCCTGAGCGGCCCGTTGCTCACGAAGGTGCGTCATGCGCTCACTCACCGCTCAATCCGGCCCGTTCCGGACCGGCATCTCCCTTCCGGTTAACGCCGAAGCGGGCGCCGACGGAGCGCCCGCCGCCTCGGACGCCGCCCGTGCGCGACGCCGCCCTCCCTCACAGGCGACCCGACCGCAGGATCGAATATAGCAGCCAGCCCCCCATCACTGCGCCGACGACTACGTAGACGATTGGCATCAAGCGCAGCGGGCCCGGCATGGTGGCGGCCGTCTCGCTGGTGAAGATGATCGCCGAAGCCATGATGATCGCCGCCACGACCACCGCAAAGGACAGGCGGTTGGTCATCGTGTCCATGCGCTGCATGTACTTCTCCAACCCCGTGGGCCGAAACCTGACTGTCAGGCCGCCGGCCAGGCCCTGCGCCAGCATATTGCTGAGCTGGCGCGGCAGCCGCATTGAGTAGCGCTGCACCGTCCAGACGAGGTCCGCCAGTTCGCTGAGAATGTGCGCGGGCGCGAACCATTCGCGCCAGACGACCTGCGCCGTCGCGCCGGCCGCCTCGTTGAAGTCGAAGTCCGGATTGAGCTGCACGCACACTCCCTCGGTTATCCCCATTGCCCGTGTGAGCTGCGGGTAGATCGCCGGCATCCGGATGCGCTGCTCGAAGATGGTGCCCATGATCTCCTCGAGCATCTCGCCCAGCACCCCCGTCGAGGTCATCCGCTGGCCGTAGTGGCTGATCGCCTTCTCTATCTGCGCCTCCAGGTCCAGCAGGTTAGTGGCGTCGCTGATGGTCCCGATCACGATTACTTCGTCGAACACGCCCTGCGCGTCCCCGTCAACCACCGCGACGAGCAGCCGCATGAAGGCCTCGCGCATTCGCCTGCCCATGGTGCCCACGTACCCGCAGTCGAGGAAGGCGATCTGGCCCACCGGCGTGTAGCGCAGGTTCCCCTGGTGCGGATCGGCGTGGAAGCAGCCGTCGCGGAATATCTGCTTGAGCATCAACTCGGCGAAGTCGTCCGCGAGGCGCTCGCGATCCACGCCCGCCTCGTCGAGTGCCTCGATGTCGTCGAGCCGGACGCCCTCGATCCACTCGAAGGTGACGACGCGCCGGCGCGTGAGCGACCAGTGGACGCGAGGCACCTTGGCGCGCGGATCGTCGTCCAGGTTCTGGCGCAGCGTCTCCGTCGAGTGCCCCTCGGTCACGAAGTCGAGCTCTGTGCGCAACGAGCGCGCGAATTCCTCGGCCAGGTCTGAGACGTTGTACAGCCGACACCACTCGGAGTAGTGCTCGGCCTGCCGGGCGGCGCGCACGAGCATGTCGAGGTCGGTCTCGACCTCCAGCTCGGTGCCCGGCTTCTGCACCTTGACCGCGACCTTCTCGCCGCTGCGCGTCACCGCCTGGTACACCTGGCTGAGTGACGCCGAGGCGACCGGCTCGGGGTCGAACTCCAGGAACAGCTCGTCGAGTGGCGCGCCCAGCTCGGACTCGACTACCTCGCGCGCCTCGTCGAAGCTGACCGGCGGCACTTCCTCCTGCAGCTTGCGCAGCTCGCGCGCGATGTCGAGCGGCAGGATGTCGATCCGGCTGCTGAGCGCCTGGCCGAGCTTGATCGCCGTTACCCCGAGCTCCTCGAGCGCCAGGCGCAGGCGGACGGCGGGCTCCATCCCCGCCTTGTCCTCATCGCGCATCCCCCGCCAACGTGTGGGCAGGAAGCGCTCGAGGCCCGCCATCTGCATGAACGAGCCGAAGCCGAAGCGGACCAGTACCCTCGCAACGTGCTGGGCCCGCCGCATCCAGTTGCCGGCGCGCCGGTGGATTCCCAGGAATCCCGACTCAGATTGCGGCATTCAGTCCTCTCCCGCACCCCGGACAGGCGCCCTCATCGGTGAGCGAGCTGACCACGCTGTAGCCGCTGCGTCGGACCGCGACCTCCCCGCAGTCGGGGCACACAGTGTCGCTCGCACCCTCGAGCGCGATGTTGCCGGCGTAGACGAAGTTCAGCTTCTCGCGCGCGATCGCCACCGCCCGCTGTATGCGGTCCACGGGCGTCGGCGGCGCCGTGTGCTTATAGGCCGGGCGGTAGCGCGAGATGTGCAGGGGCAGGTCGGGCGACACGCTCGCCGCCCAGTCAACCAGCGCCCGCACATCCTCCTCACCGTCGTTCGCGTCGGTGACCAGCAGGTTAGTGATCTCCACGTGGCAGCGGCCGAAGGCGCGCTCGACCGTCCGCCTGGCCTGCTCGCCCGAGGCGATGCCGCACAGCGAGCGGTGGAACTCGTCGCTCATGGCCTTGATGTCAACGTTCATGGCGTCAATCAGCGGGAGCAACTCCTCCAGCGGCTCCTCGCGGATCAGCCCGTTGGTGACCAGGACGTTAACGAGCCCCTCCTCCCGCGCCATCGCGGCCGTGTCGCGCACGTACTCGAACCACACGATCGGCTCGTTGTAGGTGTAGGCGATGCCGATGTTGCCGCGCGACCTGGCCTCGAGCGCAACGCGCACGGCCCGGTCGGGAGCGAGCTCCTCGGTCGGCGGCTCCCCCTGCGAAATCGTGAAGTTCTGGCAGAACCGGCAACTGAGATTGCACCCGAAGGTGCCCAGCGACAGGACCTGCGAGCCCGGGTGGAAATGGTAGAGGGGCTTCTTCTCGATCGGGTCGAGCGCCGACGACGTCACGCGGGCGTAGTTAAGGGTGTGCAGGACGCCGCCCAGGTTGAGCCGCACCCGGCAGACCCCCGTGCGCCCTTCCGCGATCCGGCAGTCCTGCGGGCATAGCAGGCAGTGTACGCGGTCACCGTCCGGCTCCCACCAGGCGGCCTGTCGCGGCAGTTCCTCGTCGCCCGGCACTTCGTCGGGCCCCGTCCTTCGCAGCATGGCCCCAGCCTACCCCTGCTACCGCTGTGCGTACTCCAGCAGGTCGGGCTCCCCACGCACGTCGTCGATGAGCGCCCCGACCGCGTCGATCTGCTCGGCCGTCCCGCACGCCGTGATCCAGACCGCCCCCTCCGCGCCCATGACGCCGCCGGCCGCTATCTGCGTCGCCTGCGCGCCCGTCAGCAGGCGGATGGCGTCCAGCTCGGTAACGATCTCCGCCGGCGTCACCCACAGGCTCGGGCCCCGCAGCCGCTCCCCCGCGTGCATCAGCATCGCCGACGCCTCGATCAGGTCCCCCGCCACCTGCTTCTCGAGACCGCACGGGGCGACGAACTGGAGGTGCCTGCCATGCACCGGGCCCAGGTAGCGGCCCGTCGTGCCGCCGGTGGAGGCGCCGATCAGGTACCCGACCAGCCCGCGGCGGTAGTCGAGCGCGTTCGGCGACTTGACGATCACGTCGCCGGCCTTCAGCTCATCCAGCAGCGCGTCCGGGTCGGCGTCCTCATCGACCTCCCCGTTGCGGAACACCATCTCGGGGATGTCGGCGCTCATGAGCTTGGCCCGCTCCGGGTGACCGCTGGGGAGTGTGTTTCCGGTGACGAAACTGAGGCGATCAACTTCGCGGCCGAGCAGTTCCTCGAGCACGTAGCCCGCGGTGGTGCTGCGGGTGACGATCACGATGCCCTGCGCCATCGCGCGTCGCACACACGGCAGGGCGACCACGCCTCGGGCAAGCAGTCGCTTGCCCTCGGCGACGGTCAGCGAGAAGGTGAAGTAGGCGTCGGCCGGCATCGATGTCCTCCCCACGCGCGAGCCCTCGGCGCCCCGCCGAACGGCCCACGGGCACTCGTACACGCGCTGCCACGCGCCCGTACGGTATTCGTCCGGGCAGGTCGCAGTATAGCATAACGGCGGCGCCGAAAGCAACGACAGCGCCCGCGGCGACGACAGCACGGGCAACGGCGGACGGCAGCAACGGCTTACGGTGGCAGGGGACAGCGATATTGGCGCCTCCGGATGCGCCTGTGACCAGCTGCGCATCCGGTGCCCCCCTCCCCGCGTACGCGCGCGGCACGCCACTTTGGCGTGCCGCGCGGATACGGAGGCCCTCCCTCCACTCAGCTCTCGATGATCCACTGCAGGTGCCGCGCGGTGTCTTGCACGAACTGCGCCGGGAACTGCGAGTAACGCGCCAGCTCGGCGGTCAGCCAGCCGTCGTAGCCCACGCCGCGCAGGGCGTTGATCACCCGCGGGTAGTCCACGCTGCCCGTCAGCAGCGCCACGAACTGCCGGCTCTCCACGTTGAAGTCCTTGACATGCACGCGCGCGATGCGCTCGGCCAGCACCTCGATCCAGTGCACCGGGTAGCCGTAGAGCAATATGTTGCCCACGTCGAAGTACGCCTTCACGTGATCGCTGCCGAACTGGTCGATGAAGTCGCGCATCTCGACCGGGCTGAGCAGGAACTTGTTCCACACGTTCTCGAGGGCCATGGCGACGCCCAGCCCCTCGGCGGCGGGCACGAGCTCCCGGATGCTCTTGGTCGCGATGTCCAGCGCGGCGTGGTACTGAGTGTTCTCGTCCACCACGCCCGGCACCACGAGGACGACGTCGGTCCGGGCCCAGCTCGCGACGCGCAGCGACTGCTCGACGCCCTTGACGCCCGCCACGCGCACGGCCTCGTCGGTGCTCGACAGCGGCAGCTTCCAGTGCGTGTCGGCCATCACGGACGCGATCTCGATACCGGCGGCGTCGGCCGCGGCGCGCGCGTCCTCCGCCTCGGCCTGCGTGTTCACGCCGGTGAGTTCGAGCCCGTCGAGCCCCGCCTCGGCCGCCAGGGCGAACCTCTCAGTCAGGGACGCCCCCGGCACCGAGCCCAGCGTCATCGCCTTCTTCAACGCGCGACCTCCTCAAGCGACCGTCGATCTCTCAGGCACGCCAACTGCAGGTTCCCAGCGGCAAGGACAATCCCTTCCTCGCGCCGAACCCTTTTCCCCGCGGACCGCGATACCGCCGGAGAGGAGCCTGCCATGAAGCTGTGCGGACATACCATGGGCATGCCGGGCAAGGACATCTTCGAGTCGATCTCCTTCTGCGCCGAACTCGGCCTGGACGGCATCGAGGTGCGCTGCGCCGAGAACGGTCAGATGCACCTGGAGGCCTTGAGCGCCGATGACGTGGCGCGCATCCGCGACCACGCGAGCGAGGAGGGCGTTGAGTTCGCCTGCCTCACCCCCTACTACCGCGACTTCATGTCCGATGAGGCCGCGGCGGCCACGCTCGACGGCTACCGCCTGGCCTGCGGTATCGCCCGCGAGCTGTCGTGCCCGACCGTGCGCGCCATCTCGGGCGCCTGGCCGCTCGAGGGCTACGAGCGCCGGGAGGTGTTCGCGAGGACCGTGGCCGGGATGAAGCAGGCGGCGCCCATCGCGGCCGACAACGGCGTGACCCTGGCGGTGGAGACGCACGGCGGCCACCTCGCCTTCAGTGCGGCGGAGACCGTGGAGTTCGTCGAGGCGATCGATCACCCGGCCGTGCGGGTGCTGTGGGACCACTACTGGGTGCATGTGCGGGGCGAGGAGGACGTGGAGGAGGCGCTGAGGCTGCTGGCCCCGTGGATCTGGCACGTGCACGCCAAGAACGTGCGCTTCGACGAGCAGGGCGACCGTCACACGGTGCTGGTGGACGAGGGCGAGCTGGACTGGTGCGAGATCGTGGCGGGGCTGGCGGCCATTGGCTACGAGGGCTACATCTCGGACGAGTACGAGAAGTTCTGGCACCCGGAGGAGCTGCCCGAGCCGGAGGTGGGCATGAAGCGCAACGCCGACTCGCTGCGCGAGTGCATCGCGCGGACGGGGGCGTAGGCTGCCCTATCCCGTCGTGGCGGCGGCCTGTTCGCCCTCGGGGGCGGCGGGGGGCGCGCCGCCGGCCTGCGGGTTCCACCACACGGTCTTGAAGACGTTGTTCCACAGCAGGTCGAAACCAGGCGACGCGGTGTCGAGGTTGCGCAGCGTCTCGCGCGTGGTGTTGCCGCGGAAGGCCAGCACGCGCTCGCCGCGGTCGGTCACCCGCACCATCTGCACCGTGATCGAGCTGACGACCTCGTCGGCCTGCATGGTCGCCACGGCCACACGGTAGGCCTGCAGCACCACGCGCTCCACCAGGCCGACGATGGGCAGTGAGCTGGGTATCGTGACGCGCACGACCGCGTAGCCCGTGAAAGGGTCCACCATCGCGCTCACGCGCCCGGTCATCGGCCGCTCATCGTCCCAGGTCAGCGAGCTGACGGCGTCGATGACGGCACGGTCGTGGTCCGTAAGGGGGTCCGTGATGGCCTCCTGGCGCGTGCGCGAGGTGATGGCTCGGCGTGGCGCCCGGCGCGGCACCTGCCGGGCGGCCCAGTGCTCTTGCGGATTCTCGTGCGCGCGCGGGATCTCGAGCGGCCGATCGCCGACCGCCGCGGGTGACGTGCGCGTGCTGCGCACCGTGCTCGGGGAGGTCAGCGCCGGGCTGCCCATGTCGCCGGGCCCCGTGTCCGAGATCACGTCGCTTCGTGGCCGGTCCTGCCGGCCGCGGCGGCTCTGCGCAATGCCAATCACCACCATGATGACCACGAGGGTCATCGCGGCCGCGCCGACACCGAGCCAGACGAGCCTGCGCGTGTGCCCGGTGTCCTCGACCGGCTCCGGCTCGGGACCCGTGCGGGCCTCCCGCACCCGCTGCTGGGCCTTGGCGAGCTTGGAGCGCAGCCCTGGGGTCTCGTTGAGCTGCAGCGCCAGGTCGTACCACTCGACGGCGTCCTCCCATAGCTCCCGCCCGTACATGATGTCGCCCATCTTCTCGTGGGCGGCGGCGCTCGTCGGGTGCTGCTGCAGCAGCGACTTGCACGCGATCTGCGCCCCGGTAAGGTCGCCCTCATCAATCATTTCGTCGATGTCACGAAGCTCCTGCTGCACTTCATCCACTCCATCCCCGGCATCTTCAGGCGCGGCTACGACGGCCCTCGCAGATCGTCGGTCGGCACCACGCGCTTCACCATGCGCACACGCTCGACAACGTAGCCGGTCTTCTCGTAGAACCCCACGGCCCGGCCGTTACAGACACTGGCGTCGAGCATGATCCTGTCTGCGCCCTGGTCGAAGAGCCAGTGCTCGACCGCCGCCAGCAGCCGGGCCGCCTGACCCGTGCCGCGCAGGTGCGGGGCGACATACGCATTCTTGATATACCCCACCCGCGCGTTCACAAGCGTGGACATGAGCGCCCCCCAGGCGAAACCACACACGTGGCCGTCCTGTTCGAGGACGAACAGGACCTCGCGGGGGTCGCGGGCGGCGCGCCGCAGGTCCCGGCCATAACCGTCGCGGAAGCGGCGGTCAACGCGGAAGCCCGGGAAGTTGCTCTCGTAGACCTCATACTGGAAGTCCAGCACCGCGTCCAGATCGCGCCTCGGGTTGAGGCGGCGCAGCGCAGGCTCCGGCGTCGGAGCGGCTCGCTCGGCCTTGACCTCAGCCATCGCTAACCCCCCTGGTCGATGATCTCGACGTGCTCCTGCACGACGCGACGGGGGCAGAGCTTGACGAAACCCCACAGCGCGGCCACCGCCACGGCCAAGTCGTCTGCCAGTCCCAGGGGCAGCAGGAAGTCGCTCAGTGCGTCGATAGGCACGATCACGTAGATCAGCCCGACGACGAGCACCGTCCTGGCCACCCCACTCACGCGTTTGTCGCTCCACAATCGCGTGTAGAGCTTGATGAAGTTGGGCAGATGGATCAGCAGCTTGAGCGTGTCCATCCGCCCCGGCGTGAAGCCGATCCCAGGTGGCTCGCGCATGGCTAGGCTCCTCCGGCCCGGCGCTCCGAACTCCCCCGTGTACAGTCCCCTGACGGGCCGATTAAGTTCCCTCTTCCCGCGTCCGACTAGCCGCCGCCGAGCTCGCCCAGCAGCATGTCGGTGACGTTCCCGTCGATCTCAGCCGCCAGGTCGCGCGCCTTCACGCGCTCGGCGATCTCCGCCACGAAGCCGGCGTCAACGTCGTCGCCGCTGAGCCCGAGCGTCTGCATCACCGTGTCGGTGATCTGCTCGCCGACCGCGACGTCGAGCGTCATCATTATCTCGATGATCTGCGCGTACATCTCCGCGTTGAGGTCCGCCCCCGTCGGGTCCTCGGTCACGGGATCGGGCACCACGCCGCGCCGCACGGCCGCGATCAGCGGCGCCACGAGCTCCCAGCGGCCCATCGCCACCAGCTCACCGCCCAGCCGCCCGACGTTGGGCCAGTTGAGCAGCCGCGACTCGGCGCTCAGGGCCGTCAGATCGGGGTCGGGGTTCACTATGTCGATGGCCCAGGCGGCGCGGTCGGGCGCCACTACCTCGCCGTTCGCCTCGACGATCTCGCCCGGCAGCGCCACGGAGAAGCGCAGGCCCGCCTCGCCCGATGACATCATCAGCGCCATCATCTCGCCCATGGCCTCGTCCATGCCCTCGAACTCGACCTCGTGGCCCTCGGCGTCATCTCCGTCGTCATGCTCCGCCTCGGCGTCCTCCCCGTCGTCATCGTGCGGCTCGCCGGTCATCTGGGGCTGCATGTCTGCGCCCTCAGGGACGGGCATGGTGAAGGTGTACGCGGTGCTGAGCAGGTGGCCCGTCATGCCGAACTGGGGGATCGCCTCGGCCTCCTCGGTGAACAGCGCCTCACCGGGGCCGGCCTGGCCGACCATGGTCCTGACGCGCCACTCGCCGCGATCCTCATCCCCCAACTCCTGCCACCTGCCGGGTGCGAGGCCCTCGCCGATGTCGGCGACGAAGTCGCCCTCGCCCTGCTCGAGCATCGACTTGAGTACCCCCGCCTCCAGCCGGGCGCTGGTGCTGCCGTCGGGCGCCAGCGCGAACTGGGCGTCGATGAAGATGCAGCCACCGACGCCGACGAGCGCTGCCAGCGCGACGCCGATCAGGACGAACCTGCCGGTGCTAGTAGACGCCATACTCCTCCACCGCCTCGAAGAGCGCTATGATGTTCTCCCACGGCACGTCCGGCTCGAGCACGTGCGTGGGTGCAATGAGCAGCCCTCCGCCCTCGCCGACCGTCGCCATGAGGTCGCGCACGACCTGGCGCACATCATCGGGCGTGCCGAAGGGCATGGTGGTCTGGGTGCCGACGCAGCCCCAGAAGGCCAGACGATCCCCGTACCGGCGCTTGAGCTCGGCCGGGTCCATGCACTCGGGCTGCACCGGGTTGAGGATGTCGAACCCGATCTCGATCAGGTCCTCGATGACCTCCCGGACGTCGCCGTCGCTGTGGTAGAAGGCGAGGATGTCCGGGTTCACATCCTTAGCGGCCTTGATAACGCGGCGCCAGCGCGGCTTGAGCCACTCGCGCCACATGGCCGGGCTCATCATCAGACGGTCCTGCATGCCGATGTCGTCGCCGCAGTGAAACACGTCGGCGCCGGCCTCGGCGAAGCGCCGCGCGGCGAAGGCCCGATCCTCCGCGATCCTATCGAATATATACCCGGCGAATGGCGGGTTCAAAGCCATGTCCTGCATGAGCTTCTCCATGCGCGTCATCTGCCAGGCGGTCTCCCAGATGTGCCCCACGCCGCCGGACGCCAGCCACTCACCATCGTGCAGGTCGGCCACGTGCTGCTCCAGGTGCTCGTGCCGCCATTCGGGCGTGTAGTCGGGCCAGGGGAACTCGTCGAGTTCCCGGACGCTCCGCGCGCGCTCGAGTGGGTAGATGCGGCCGGTGAAGTGGTAGAACCCCGCAGGCGTGTGGCCCGAGCCGTACTCATTGAAGGTGGTGCCCTCGGGGGATCCGTCCGGGAACCAGGGCGAGAAGTCGGGAAGCTGCGGAACGCCTTTGAGGCCCACGCCGCGGCGCTCGAATCCGAAGAACTCCGCGGCGTTGGACCGCCCGGTCCGGCGCACGAACTCCTCCTGGACGGCGGGCGTGAAGCTCCACTCCTTCGGGACGCGGTCGGGTACTTGGCGGCGCATGGCGGTCAGGACGCGCTCTCGCGGCGACAGCTCGGCGGGCATCAGGTCCTCCCCGACCCACGCATGCGGCCGTAGACGAAGATGAGCGTGGCGACGACGCTGCACATGAGCATGACGAGGCTCACGATGGGTGGGATGACCCGCGCGAAGATCGCGATGACCAGGGCCGGTACCAGGAAGGCCACGATCAGCCACTTCCACAGCCGCATCATGTCCGGCGTGGTCAGCGTGTCGATGATCTCCTGACCGCCCTTGAGGTAGAACCCACATTCCTCGCAGCGAGTGGCGTCGCTGCGGCTGTCTGCGCCACAGACCGGGCAGCGGCGCAGCCCCATGTCGCGCCTGCGCCGCGCCTCCAGGCACTTCTCCAGTTGGTACTGCACATCCCCGCTGACCTTGTGCAGCTCCAGGTATGCCTGGTAGTGCTCGATGGCGCGCTCCCAGTCCTCCCGCGCCTGGTAGATCTCGCCGAGCTTGCGGTGTGGGTAGGGCACGTCGGGCTGGCGCTCCAGCGCCTCGTAGTACTTCGCGATGTCCTGCGCCTTGAGCTGGCGCGCGCCCACGGCCTGCCTCACGGCGGGCATCGCCGTGATCATCAGCGACACCAGCGCCAACAGCACCAGCAGGCCTAACCCCACCGGCCCGCCCACCACGAGCGCGCCGGCCAGAAGAGCGCTCATCAGCGACAGGATCACGACGAACTCCACGCCGTCGATGACCTTGTCCAGTATCCACATGGCGAACAGGCGGTAGATCGACCAGCCCACCAGGGCGATGCTGCCGAGAATGAACAGAGCGGCGAGCATTAGCACGACTGGAATCCGCCTCTCGCGTGCGCGGAGCAGCCTTGGCGTCTCAGTCCTCGGGCGACAGGCCGTGAATGCTCGCGCCGCGGGCGACGAGCCGTTCGCGCAGGCTCGCGACCTCGACCCCGCGCACGTCGCCGCCCGCCAGGGCCATGTGCGCCGCCACGCCGGCGGCCTCGCCGATGGCCATCACGATGGGCATGACGCGCAGCGAGCTGTGCGCACCGTGGTCGGACGAGATGCAGCGCGCGGCGATCAGCAGGTTGTCGATCCCGCGCGGCGTC
Source organism: Candidatus Zipacnadia bacterium (assembly GCA_029820915.1). GTDB lineage: Bacteria > Armatimonadota > Zipacnadia > Zipacnadales > UBA5352 > JALGVA01. The sequence goes on from JALGUI010000004.1 coordinate 24,148, forward strand.
AGGCACCGGTACGAGATGTCGTAGGCCTCGCCGGGCGGCAGGCGCCTGATGACCGTACCGGTGCCGGCCGGGTTGTGGATGTCCACGGCGTACGAGCCGCGTGCGATGCCGTCGTCGAACTTGCGCGCCTCCAGCACGTCCTCGGTGGTCAGCACGCAGTCGCCCATGACGCGACGGCTCTCGCGGATGCCGATCTGCGGCGCCATCTCCTGCAGCCAGGCATCCTCGAAGCCGGGCACCTCGGAGAGCAGGAAGCGCACCATCTGGCGCACCTGACCGCGTGCCTCCAGCTCCGCCTCGGTCATGTCCTCGGCGTCGGTGGCGTCACGCTTGACGATGCGCGTGGTGTTGAAGTGCACCTCGCGATCATGAGTCGTGAAGAAGAAGAGCACGTTCTCGCGCGGGTTGTCGATCTCCCCGCGCTCCTTGGCCGCGTCATACAGCTCGCCGATCTCCGCGCGCGACGGGATGCGGTCGAGGTCCACGCCCAACATGCGGAAGCACAGCGTCATCGGCTGGCACAGGCCGTCCTCATCGCGGCCGATCTCGAGGTCCGCGCCGGCCCACGCGGCCAGATCGCCATCACCGGTGCCATCGACGAAGACCTCGCCCTCGACGGCCTGCAGTCCGGACTTGCTCAGGATCGCGATGCGCCGTACCCGCCCTTCGGCGGCGTCCACGGCGGCGAGCGAGGTGTGCAGCCGCAGCCGCACCCCCGCGTCGGCGCACAGGTCGTCGGCCACGAACTTGAGCAGCTCAGCGTCGAAGGCCGAGCCCTGGCGCGGGCCGACCCAGCCGCCGTAGCCGTCGAGGCGGCCCAGGATGCGCTCGAACAGGCCGCGGATGATGGGCTTGCCGCCCGCGTGCCAGGTCATGAAGGGGTTGACCAGCCCGGCCGTGGCCATGCCGCCCAGGAAGCCGTAGCGCTCGATCAGCAGCGTATCGGCGCCCTCCTCGGCGGCGGCGACGGCCGCGCACAGCCCGCCGGGCCCGCCACCCACGATCACGACGTCCGCCTCGGTCGCCACGTCCAGGGCCTCGAAGTTGACCGCGTCGCTCATTCGGGCTGCCCCTCATCCGCGAGATCGACGTGAAGGCGCACGCCGTGCTGTGCGGCCTCGCGCGCCAGCGAGTTCCACTCCTGCATCTCCACGAACTGCTCTGGCGAGCAGGGCAGCAGTCCCACGTGCAGGTCCGACTTCCACTCGCGCTGCAGCTCCTGCAACAACCTGCCCAGCCGCTCGCCCTCGAAGCGCTCGTCGAGCAGCACCAGGTTCAGGTCCGAGTGCGGGCGCTCGTCGCCGCGCGCGCGGGAGCCGAAGAAGACCGCGTGCTCGACCCCGACCCGGCGCATGAACCGCCGGATCTCCTCGATCAACTCTTCGCGGTGTACTGCGCCTCGATCCACTCGAAGGCCTCCTGTGCCATGGTGACGGCCTCCTCCGCATCCTCGAGGTCGAAACGCTGCGAGGGCGGGCCGCCTGCGGCGTCCACGTAACGCGTGGACATGTAGAAGGGGTTCAGCCGCTTGATGATTTCCCAGATCTCGTCCGGTATCCTGCCGAAGACCTCGTGGACCATCGCCTGCAGGGAGTGCTCGTGGGGCATCGGCCGGCCCTTGAGGACGGGATAGCCGCACTTCAGAAGCTTCTCGAGGGCTTGGCGGGCGTGGAAGATGGCCACGTGCGGGATCGCGTTGTCGGCGAGCAGATTGGCCGCCACCAGCTCGGTCCGGGCATCCGCGATCCAGGTGCGCTCGCGCTCGTTCAGCATGCGTCAGGCGTCCTCATCGGCGTCCTCATCCTCGATGGTGATGCGGATGCCCTCCCTGGCGGCGA
>JALGUI010000148.1 GCA_029820915.1 Candidatus Zipacnadia bacterium
CGCGCCGGGGCCCACGTCGATGCCCTCAACTCCGACGCCGACGGCGCGCGCATCAATGTCAAGTGCGGCTCAACCGCGCCCAAGGCCATGACCGGGGCCGTGGTCGAGCGCGGGGCCGATCTCGGCGTGGCCTTCGATGGCGACGCCGACCGCGCCGTCTTCGCCGACCACACCGGAAGCATCATCGACGGGGACGGTAGCAAGTATGTTCTCGCGGTGGACCTGCTGGACCGCGGGCTGCTGGAGCCGCCCATCGTGGTCGGCACGGTGATGAACAACTTCGGCCTGGAGCGCGCGCTGACCGACCGCGGCATCCGCCTGCTGCGCACACCCGTCGGCGACCGCCACGTCGTCGCCACCATGCAGGAGACGGGCGCCCTCGTCGGCGGCGAGCAGTCCGGCCACATCATCTTCGCCGACGCGCCCATCGGCGACGGCATCCGCACGGCCCTGCGCCTGTGCGAGGTCGTGGCGCGCACCGGGCGACCGCTGGGCGAGCTCGCGGCGCCGGTGCGCAAGATCCCGCAGCTCCTGGTCAACGTGCCCGTGCGCGACCGCAGCGACTGGCGGCGCAGCGAGGTCGTGCGGGCGGAGATCGCACGCTGGGAGGAGCGCCTGGAGAGGCGCGGCCGCGTCCTCATCCGCGCCTCCGGCACTGAGCCGGTCGTCCGCATCATGGTCGAGGCCGAGAGCGACGAGTTGGCCCGCGAAGCCGCCCACACCCTTGCAGTGGTCATCCGCCGCGCCTGCAGTGAGTAGCCGGCGGGAGTGATGCGCGCCGGGCTCTCGCCCGGCGCGCAAGCATGGCGGCGGTCGCGAGTGCGGCTTTAGTCCTCTCGCACCAGCACGATGAAGTCCAGCCCCAGCCCGTCGCCCAGGTTCGTCATCCGGAGGGTGTGCTCGCCCGCCGTCAGCGGCAGGGCGACGTCGTTTCCCGCCGCGTCCTGCAGCGTCAGGTACTGCCAGTCCTGGGGGTTGTTGCCGAAGCCGCCGGTCGCCGGGAAGGCGATCTCGGCCGCGGCGTCGTGTGGCGCCTCGCCGTCGATCTCGAGCCGCCGCCTCGTGGCCTGGGAGTTCGTGCCGTAGCGGAAGACCACCCGGTAGCGCGCATCCTCGGGGACGGTGAAGGTCCACTCCAGCCAGTGGCCGAGGTCCGCGTGCCACTTGGTGACCATCGTCCCCCAGGTCGCGTGCCGGTCGTCGCGCACCTCGACCACGCCCTCGTCCTGGGCCGCGAAGTCCTCCGCCTGGATGACGATCTTCCGCTCCTCCGGCAGCTCCGTGAGCCAGTCGGGCATCTCGAAGGGCGCCAGCGCCTCCTGCTCCGGCTCCTCGAGCGTCAGCCCCGCCGCCGCCAGGTCCGCCAGCAGCCGCGGCGCGCAGCGGTAGTACATGCTGAAGCCCTTCCCGTAGCTGCTGCCTCCCGCCCCCAGTGCCAGCCCGTGCGTGAGCGGGTCGAGGAAGCGCTCGTCCTCCGTCCAGCGATACGCCCGCGCAATCCCCTCGACCATCAGCGGCGACGTGCCCGAGCCGTAGCGCATGTTCGGGCAGGAGGTGTACTTGAAGCCGTGCGTCTCGGTGGAGTACATGTCATCCACGAGGAACTGCGCGCCGCGGATGATGCACTCCTTGACCGCCGGCTCGTGCGTGACATCGTGGTAGTAGGTCAGCCCGCTGAGCAACACGGCGATCATGAAGTTCGCGTTGCCCCGGTGCCTGGGCTCGCAGTGGCAGTGCCCCGGCACCATCATGCGCGTCCAGCCGCCCACCTGGTGGGTGTGCCCGGGCTCCTGTTGGTACTCGGGCAGCTCGCGCGGCTCGATGTCCTGGGTCTCGAGCACGCGATCAACCACGATCCGCGACGCGTTCAGGTAGTAGGGGTCGTTGGTCGCCGCCAGCGCCGAGGCCAGCATGATCAGGTGCCAGCCCGGCTCACGAGCGCTCAGCCAGTCGTACGGCCGCGACAGCTCCTTGTTCGTGAAGAAGTCCACGACCGCCATGCCCGTCTCCAGCGAGCGCGGGTCGCCCGTCAGGTAGTAGTGGTCGAAGTGCCCCTCGGTCCAGGCATGGGTGACCGTGTACCCCGCGCGCGGGAAGCCCAGCGTGTCCGGCACCGACTTATCGTAGTAGCCGCCCACGTGGCACATCTGGTGCACGTAGACGGCGCCGATCTCGTGCGGGTCGGCCGACCACTGCACCGTGTCGATGTCCCGGTTGTGGATCTCGGTGGCGTCACCCAGGAAGAACGCGTCGGGGTTGCCCGAGCGGATGTACTCCAGGAAGAACGCGTGCTGCGTGTCGTACTCGATGTTGCCCCAGTTCGAGCCGCGCTCGCCGTACCAGTCGCCCCAGTTCATCAGCCCGAAGTCGTGCTGGCGCTCGCACGCGGCCATGTAGGCCTGGATGTTCTTGTCGATCGCTTCCTCGTAGGCCGCGAAGCGCTCCTCGTTGCGCGGCGCCACGCTGTAGAAGGCCATGCTGTCGCAGTACCACTGCGGCTCGGCCGTGAGCAGCAGCGGCCGCTGGAAGATCTCGGCGTGCGCGAGCGCCGCCTCATGCCCCTGCCCGAAGTCCAGCAGCAACTCGTGCGTCTTCGCCATCCCGCGCTTGAACCGGTAGTGCCCGTCCAGCAGATAGTAGTAGAGGTGGTGGCCCTCCTGCTCGAAGGGGAACTCGTCGTACAGCCCGGCGTCAAAGTCCGGGCACAGGTCCACGCGCAGGCCCTCGTCGGTGGCCTCGAAGCCCTTCGGGTAGTTCTGCCAGCAGTCACGCACGGAGACGGCCAGCGAACCACCATCCGCCAGCACAGTGCCGCCCAGCCGCCCCTCCAGCGGCTCACCACCGGGCCGCATGTACTCGTCGTCGAAGCGCTGCCAGACGCTCGGCGTGCCGGGGTTCAGCGCCAGCCTCACCTGCGCTTCAGTATCCAGCACCTTCCACCCAGGCTCGTCGGAGGGAACGAGCAGGCTAAGCCGCTCGATGTCGGTGAACTCGCTCTCGCCCAGGTCATTGATGAAGGTGTGATGCACGCGCACGAAGGGCTGCCCGCGGTAGGCAATGATCCGCTGCTCGATCGCGAAGGACTCGCTCCCATCCTCGGCCGTCAGGTGGCCGGCCGCCTTCACGACCACGCGCACGGGGCCGTTCTCCTCGAGCGTCAGCTCCGCGCTCGCACCCTCGGTGCTGTACTCGACCCCCGCGGAGTCGGTCAGCCGCGTCTGGCAGGTTCCCGTGGGCCCGGCGATGCCCAGACTTTCGATGGTGAACTCCGCCGCACCCGTGTCGATGACGATGGCGTCCGCCTCGACCCGCGCCATCGGCTCGGGCTCGATGCCCCGCGACACGTCGCGGCCGAACTCCAGGACGTACTCCGCGCTCTCACCCGCGGGCACGTCCGCCAGGATGCTCACCAGCACCCACTTGATGCTCCCGTCCGGCCAGGTGCCCAGCGGCTTGACCTGCGCCGGGACCTCCTCCCCGCCCAGGGTCATCCGCAGGTCATCGACGCTGCCCAGCGCGCCCTGCGGGAAGGGCACGCCGTTGGTGACCGGCCAGCCTTCCGCGTCCACCTCGTGCCGGTTCTGCACGGTCAGCGGCACCCGCGTCACGCCCTCGCGGCTCGGCGGCGGGTCGATGCCGTCGGCGGTGAACTCGACGTCCGGGCCGTAGTACTCGGTCCCGTCAGGCAGGATCCCGACACCCCGCCCGTGGTAGGTCGTGCCCGGCTCGAGGCCCGTAAGCCGCGCGCGGTGCACCAGCCGGTTGCACTCCTCGGTCGCGACCTCGCCGTAGTCGGTGGTCGGCCCGTACTCGAAGCGGCTCGCCGACGGCCAGGTGGTCGTCCACGAGATGCTGGCCTCGCCGTCCGTGCCCACCGGTGCGATCCAGTTGGTGTTCTCGACCAGGTACTCGACTTCGCGCCTCTCCGGCGCCTCCGTCATCAGCAGCAGGCGCGCCACGCCGTGGGAGCCGCCGGGCCCGACCGCCTCCAGCGAGACCACGTCCCCGGCTTGCAGGTCCCTCGGCTCCGACAGGTGGTAGATCCACGTGCGGTTGTTGTTCGCGTTGGCCACCGCGATCCCGAGGAACTCGTCATTGACGCGGATGGCGACGCGCTCGTCGCTGCCGTCGTCATACATCAGGAAGCCGACGTAGTACCGGCCCGGCGCCTCAACCGTCCAGCTCGCCGTGGCGGGTTGGCCCTCGCGATTGAGGTGACCGTAGCGGCGCGAGGTGAACAGGTGGACCGGCCAGTTCTCGGTCTCCAGCTCATCGTAGCGCACCACGACGTTGGCCTCATCGACAAGCACCGGGCGGATGATGTCCAGCCCGAACGTCCCGGTCACGTTGTAGCTCTCAGTGTAGTCACTGGGGCGGACGATCTTCTCGCGATCGGTCACAGGGATTCCCTCCACCAGGAAGTGCGCCGTCGAGTCACTCATAGCCGGCTGAGAGGTGGCCGTGTGGCACAGCACCCACATGCGGAAGCGCACGCCGTTGTCATCGCGGCCCAGCTCGCAGCTCGCCGTTACCAGCAGCGTGTTGCCGTCCACCACGTAGGAGAGCGCGGGCCCCGACGTGCGCTCACCCTCCGGCGAGTAGTGGCTTGAGTTGGCGCCACCGCCCACCACGCTCAGCATGTACTCCACGCCGGAGCCACCGCCCCGGCCGGTGTTCTCGTCGGTGTCGCCGTCGATGTAGTAGTGATGGACCGTGTCCTCCAGGCGAGGCTCGGCGGCGAAGGTGGTGCGCCACAGGTAGCGGTCCTCGGCGACGTGGCAGAACTCGACCTTCACCACGTCCTTGGTCGGGTCGTAGCCCTCCCTCTGCCGGGCCTCCTCCGACTCGACGCCGTCCTCATCGACCACGACGAGCGCCTCGGGCAGCTCCGGGTTGGTGCCCAGGACCTCCTCGTGCTCGTCGGAGATGCCGTCGCCGTCGGTGTCGGCGGCCAAGGCGGGAACGACCAGTAGTGCCGCAATCGCCACCAGGGCGAATGGGAATGCGCGCTTCATCACTACACCTCCCGGCAGGTGATCTGGTCCGCGAGTGTGCCACAACCTTCCACGTGGACCCGCCGCCACCTGCATGACCAGGGCCCACGGACTATCCTCCGGCCCTGGATGGCCGCGGACCGCCCGCCCAGGGGGACGCCTGAGCGAGCCGCTGCCGGGATCGCGGCCCGCTCCACAGTGTGGTGCACGATACCATGTTTTTGCTATAGTCTCCTTTGTACACAAAGACTTAACCTTATTATCGCTTTTTATACTGGCGACAGGCATTTTATCTATGGTAACATGATAGTACAGTACGTTGCATAATAGACGTGTAGAGGGGTGTCCAGCAATGCGCAGGGGGTTCACGCTCATCGAGTTGCTCGTGGTCATCGCGATCATCGCCATCCTCGCGGCGATCCTCTTCCCGGTCTTCGCGCGCGTCAGAGAGAAGGCACGGACCATTTCCTGCGCCTCGAACATCCGCCAGATCATGATGGGCACGCTGATGTACTGCGAGGACTACGACGAGTGCTTCCCGTCGCGCGAGGCGAACTGGGGGCCCGGGCCCAGCCAGCCGGAGTGGAGCTGGTCACAGCCCGGCGCCTGGTGCGTCAAGGTGCAGCCCTATGTGAAGAACCGGCAGATCTTCGTATGCCCCAACGCGACCCACGGCAATGACGGGTATATGTGGGCCTACAAGCTCAGCTACGAGCACAACGACTACCTGGTCGGGCACCCCTCAGGGAACCCGACGGTGGGGCCACATCCCGGGGTGTCGCTGTCGATCCCGCCCGAGCCGTCCATCACGGTCGTGTGGTTCGATGGCATCCGGCCATGGTTCGATCTCGAGGAGCACTTCTGCGGACACCCAGGGCGCAGCGGCAATGACTTCGACGCTGGGAACGTCGCCTTCGTGGACGGCCACGTCAAGTTCTACAAGGCCAGGCCCCTGCACGAGCAGGGCGTCGCGGTGCACCAGCGCAACTCGACCCAGTACGAGCTGAAGAACTGGTAGCCGGCCCGGCGTAGCCCGGGAGAGTGGCAGAGGACGGAGCGCACCGACTGTGCTCCGGGCTAGACCTCGACCGGGCAGCCGCTCTCGTCGGACGCGAAGATCGCGTCGATCACCTGCAGCACGCGTACGCCGTCCTCGCCCGAGATCGACGGATCGCGACCCTCGCGGATCGCCTCGACGAACTCCATGATCTCCGCGCCCCACGAGCGCACGTACTTGAAGCCCGACAGCCTCGCCCCC
>JALGUI010000149.1 GCA_029820915.1 Candidatus Zipacnadia bacterium
CCGCCTCCCCACACGTTGACGGACCAGCCCTCGATGCCGGCCTCGAAGTCGAAGAGAACGTGGCGCAGGGGACGCTGGGCATGCGCCGCGCAGGCCAGCATAGCCACCATGAGGACGAGTGCCGTTCGCTTCACGGGTGGCACCTCATTTCCGTCGCCGGGCAGGAATCCAGCCGGCCGATGCGAACCTTGCGCCACTTCGTCGCGCGGGCAGGCGCGACCTCGGAGAAGAGGTAGCCGCAATGCAGGATTTCAGAGCCGCGGCGGTGCAGATGAACGCCCGTCTCGGGGAGGTCGAGGACAACCTCGCTCAGATCGAGCAGTGGGCACGGCGCGCCGCGGAGGAGGGGGCACAGCTCGTTTGCTTCCCGGAGCTGTCCATCTCCGGCCACTGGTGCGCGGGCGACGTCTGGAGGGTCTCGGAGCCCGTGCCCGACGGGCCAAGCTGCCGGCGGCTCGAGGCCCTCGCCGCGGAGCTGGGATGCGTGCTGTCGGTGGGCATCGCCGAGCGCGAGGCCGGCATCGCCTACAACACCCAGATGGTCATCGGCCCGGACGGCTACCTGGGGAAGCAGCGCAAGCTGCACATGTCCGCCGACGAGTACTTCCACTTCCGCATGGGCGGGCAGGTCCACGTCATCGACATCGGCCTGTGCCGGGTGGGCATCGGCATCTGCTACGACACGATCTTCCCGGAGACCGCGCGCCTCGCGGCCATCAACGGCGCGGAGGTGTATCTCGCGCCGCATGCGGCGCGCTGCGGGGAGTGGACGGACAAGCCCGATGAGCAGCGCGCGAGGGTGGCGGCCGTCAAGGACCACGCGCGCATGACCTTCCGCTCGCGCGCCTACGACAACGGCATGTACGTCATCTACTGCAACCAGGCCGGGCCGGCGGGCGAGGATACCAACCACTGCGGCGGAGTCCTGTTCGTCGATCCGGCCGGCGATGTCCTCGTGGAGTCCGCGACCGACCTGATCGAGGACGAGATGGTAGTCTGCGACCTGACCGCGGAGGCGTACGAGGCGCGCCGCACGTCGCGCTGCTTCAACCTGCAGACCCGCCGCCCGGAGATCTACGGCGATATCTGCCGCATCAGCGACTGAGGGGACAGAAATGGCCGAAGCACGGAAGATCGTCTGCCTGGGCGGCGGAAGCCTCTACTTCCTCCGAGCCGTGCCCGACCTGCTGGTCAACGAGGACCTGGCGGGCTCCGAGATCGTGCTGTATGACCTGGACGCCGAGAAGGCCGAGGTCATGGCCGCCCGCCACGCCCGGCTCGCCGCCGAGGCGGGCACCGGGTGCTCGGTGCGCGCAGCCGCGGGCCTGGCCGACGCGGTGGATGGCGCCGACTTCGCGCTGTCGTCGATCGGCGGCAGCGGCGCGGAGGTGACCGCCCGCGTCTACGGTTCACGCTACCACGCCGCCGACATCCGCATCCCGGCGAAGTACGGCATCCAGCAGGTGGTGGGGGACACCTGCGGCCCGGGCGGCATGATGATGGCGCTGCGGGCCATCCCGGCCTACCTGGAGATCTGCCGGGAGATGGAGCGCCGCTGCCCGCACGCGATCCTGCTCAACCACTCCAACCCCATGGCGGTGCTGTGCCGCGCCATGGTCAAGTACACCGACATCACCGTCATCGGCATCTGCCACGGCGTGCAGGCGGGCATCAAGCACGCCGCGGACATCCTGGAGGTCACGCCGCATGAGCTGGACTGCTCGTGGGTGGGCACCAACCATTACTACTGGTTCACGCGCGTGCTGCATCGCGGGCGCGACGTCTACCCGGAGCTGCGCCGGCGGCTGGCCGAGCGCGAGCCCGCACCAGCGCGGCAACTCAGCTCGATGCTTTCGCGCATCTACGACTACGTCCTCGTCTACCCGCAGGACGATCACATCATCGAGTTCTACCCGTGGCTGGCGCAGTACGACAGCGTTGCCGAGCTACCCTGGGACCTCGCCGAGGACGCCGAGCGGCGTTGGGCCGACGCGCCGACCGAGCTGCCCTCGGCCGAGCCGCCGGCGCCGGAAGTGCGGGAGTCCTTCCTGCGCGAGTACCGCGAGATGATCGCCCAGGCCTCGCTGCCGGGGGGGCCTTCTGACACGCTGCTGGGGGAGGGCATCGGCATGATCCTGGGCGCCATCGCCGCCGGCCGGCGGCAGGTGTGCATCGTCAACATCCCCAACGGTGGCTGTGTGCCGAACCTGCCGGCGCACGCGCTGCTGGAAGTGGAGGGCGTGACCGACTCGGGCGGTGTGCGGGGCCTGCAGATGGGCGAAGCCCCGCCGGTGCTCAAGGCGATCCTCGACAAGCGCATCGCCTGGCAGGAGCTGGTGGCCGACGCGGCGGCGACCGGTGACCGCAACCTGGTGGTGCAGGCGGCGCTGCTCGACGAGACCTCGATCGCGCCCGACCGCACCGAGGCCATGGTGGACGAGCTGCTCGCCGCCTCGAAGGACCTCCTGCCGCAGTTTGCGTGAGCTTCGCCCGCGGAGTCGTGGGGACGGGCCGTCCTGAGGAGCCCCGGAGGCGCGACGAAGCCGGCCCAGCCGCGTCGGCGCAGGACACGGGCCGACTTCGCCGCGAGTGCTCCGCAATCGCCTCTCAGGCGGCTCCTGCGCACAGCCACAGGCGCACGGGGCTTGGCTTGTCCGGCCGGGGACGCTATGCTATACTTCGAGCACACCCGACGCTGGAGACCGGATTACAGATTCATGCAGGGAGGACCTTAGCATGTCACGTACGGGCAACGCGATCATCGGTCAGTCCGGTGGTCCGACGATCGTCATCAACGCCAGCCTGGTGGGCGCTATCCAGGCGGCCTGGGACCTCGATGAAATCACGCACTTCTACGGCGCACTCCACGGCATGGACGGCGTGCTGAACGAGCAGCTTTGCGACCTCTTCCGCGAGGACCCCGATCTCGTCGAGGAGATGCGGCTCGTGCCCTCCGCGGGCCTGGGTACGTGCCGCCTGAAGCCAACCGACCAGGACCTCGAGCGTGCGCTGGAGGTCTTCAGGGCGCATGACGTGCGCTACTTCTTCTACACCGGCGGCGACGACTCCCAGCTCGCCTGCCACCGGGTCTCGGAGCTGGCCAAGAGCAGCGACTGGGACATGCGCGTCATCGGCATCCCGAAGACCATTGACAACAACATCGTGGTCACCGACTGCTGCCCCGGCTTTGGCAGCGCCGCGCGCTACGCCGCCTCCTGTTGCCGGTACGTCGGGCGCGATGCCGAGGCCTTCGGCACCCTCGAGGTCGTCGAGGTCATGGGGCGCCACGAGGGCTGGCTGACCGGCGCCACCGCCGCCGCCCGGCCCGAGCCGGACGCGCCGCCGCACCTGGTCTACCTGCCCGAGGTGCAGGTCACCCGCGACCAGCTCATCAGCGACGTCCAGGCCGTCTACGACGAGCATGGCTTCGCGGTCATTGCCGTCTCCGAGGGCTTCGCGTTCGCGGGCGAGGATCAGGCGACCACCTCCGACAAGGTCGATGAGTTCGGGCACTCCCGCCTGGGCGGCGTAGCGCAGTGGCTCGGCGACGTCGTGGAGGAGGGCACGGGCGTGCGCGCCCGCAACGACAAGCTGGGCAACCTGCAGCGCTGCTTCGCCGCCACGGCCAGCCAGGTGGACCTGGACCAGGCCTACGCGGTCGGCAAGGCCGCCGTGGAGTGGGCCGTCGAGGGCCAGACCGACATCATGGTCACCATCGAACGCGAGAACGATGACCCGTACCAGTGGGAGTGCGGCGCGACCTCACTGATGACCGTCGCCGGCGCGTCCAAGGCCGTCCCGCGTGAGTGGATCAACGAGGAGGGCAACGACGTCACCGAGGAGTTCGTGACCTACTGCAGGCCGCTGCTCACCGGCCGAGCCCGCGAGCTGGACACGGGCTTCACTGCCTTCCCGCGCTTCCACAAGTCCATGATCGACAGCAAGCTCCAGCCCTACGAGCGCGAGTAGTTACACATCGCGAGCAGAACCCAACGAGCCGTCGGCTACGCGCCGGCGGCTCGTTCAGTTCACCCAGGCAACGGCGTGCGGGCGGGGGCGCCCGCACCACAGTATCAGGTTAGAGCGACACCACACGATCCTTGGCCTCCTGCTCGGCCATCAGCGCCTCGACCTCGTCGCGCCGGGGCAGGCTCGGCTGGGCGCCGAAGCGGCTCGCGGCCATGGCGCCCGCGGCGTTGGCGAAGGCCAGGGCCTCCTCGACCGGCGCGCCCTCGGCCAGCCGCGCCCCCAGCGCCCCCGCGAAGGCGTCCCCCGCGCCCGTCGTATCCACCACATCGACCGTGTAGCCCCGCACAAGGCGCGCGCCGTCATCGTCGAGCACCAACGCGCCCTGCGCCCCGAGCTTGATGACCGCGATCTCGACGCAGCGTTCGCGGAACCACCGGGCTGCCGCGGCGGCGCTCGCCAGGTCGGTCACGGGCGTCCCGATGATCGCCTCGGCCTCAGTCTCATTGGGCGTGGCGATGGTAGTGTGCGGCCACATCGCGTCCAGGCTGCCGCAGACCGGGGCCGGGTCGAAGAGCACACGTGTCCCCACTTGGCCGGCGATCTCCATCGCGCGCAGCACCGACTCCAGCGGCACCCCGAGCTGTACCAGCAGCATTTCCGCGTCTGCGATCGCCGCCCGCGCCCCCTCCACTTGCGCCGGCGAGACCGCCAGGTTCGCCCCCATGCAGCACAGGATGCTGTTCTCGCCCGACGGTGACAGCGCGATGAAGGCCGCGCCCGTGTGCGCCTCGGGATCGCGGGTAGCGAATGAGGTGTCGATGCCCTCGCGCTCGAGGTTCGCGAGCAACTGGGGGCCGAAGAGGTCGTCACCCACGCCTCCGACGAAGGTAACGTGGGCGCCCACGCGCGCCGCCGTCACCGCCTGGTTCGCGCCCTTGCCGCCGGGCGCGAACTTCAGGTCGCTGCCCACGAGGGTCTCGCCGGGGCGCGGCATGCGCTCGGCGCGCATCACGAAGTCCTGGTTCGTGTCGCCGAGCACCGCGATCCTCGCAGTCACGTATCGCTCCTCCTCACCTTCGGTCCGCCGATGCCCTAGGCACTACTCGCGTAGGTCGGCCTGCGCCTGATCCCGCCCGGGGGCGGGATCAGGCGCAGCTGAGAGCGCGCTCCCGCGCGCTCTCAGCTTCCAGCCCGACATGCATTCTAGCGCGGATCAGGCGAGGTTGTCCTCGAAGTGCAGGCCGTCGATCAGCCGCAGCGTCAGCGCTGCGACCTCCGCGTCGAACTTCGCGCGGAACTCGTCGTCGCCCGCAACCAGCTCGACGAGGGCGTCGCGGAAGTAGCGCCTGCCATCCTCGTCACGCATGTTGAGCGCCAGGTAGGAGTTGAAGCGGAAGAAGTCGGCGCGCGGGTCGCGCTTCCTCTTCACGTCCCTCGCGATGGTTCGATCGTACTTCTCGAGCTGCCGGACCAGCAGGGGCTGCGCGAGCGGCCCGCCCTGCTTGACCTCGCGCCGCAGGAGCCTCAGCACCCGGTCGAAGATCTGGTTGTAGAGCTTGCGGCCCTCGCTGCGCGCCGGCAGAGCCGCGAGCATCTCCATGAGCAGCTCGAAGTAGACGCCGCTGATCTTGTACTTCACGGCGCCACCGGTTCCCGCGAGGATGGCCTCGTAGGTGCCCCTGCCCTTGCCGCTGTAGGGCGTCGTCCCGGAGCCGGAGTGGATCGACAGCAGGGCCTTGCCGACGCCCTGGGCGATAGCGTGGTGCCGCCTGACGCGGGCCTCAAGCTTGGTCATGTCGCCCCTGAAGTCGGCGCGCTTGCCGAAGCCGACGTTCGGTGCGAAGTAGTGGCAGGGCAGGCCCATCGCCTTCCACTCAGTGAGGTAGAAGAGCGTCTCGCGCGGGCTGGTCATGTCCGCGGTCTCGTCGAGCGAGATCTCGAAGCTGAAGGGCCGGTCGCCGAGCTTCTGTCGGCAGTACTCGTAGATCCGGGCGTTGATCTCGAGGCTCTTCTGGAACTTGAGGGCGAGTCGCATGGCCTGCGTCTGGCTGATGGTGACGCTGACCTTCCGGCCGCCGGGGGCCTGGAAGCTCCTGCCGTCCCTGTAGCGGCGCAGGATCCTGCGGCGGTCGGCCGCCTCGAAGCGCTCCTTGAAGAGCTTGCGCACCTGAGCCGCCGAGAGGCCGTCGGCTTCGAGCCAGAACAGGTCGGAGGTGTCGGTGGTGAAGCATCCGACCACGCCGACCTTCGCGGCCTCGTCGATCGCTCTCATGTTGTAC
>JALGUI010000150.1 GCA_029820915.1 Candidatus Zipacnadia bacterium
CTCGCCGCAGCCGTCCCGACTTGTGGGTAATGCATAGCCCTGGCCGCAGGCAGGTCGCTGTGCGACCTGTCGCTGCGTCGGGCGGGAGAGGGGGGGGACGGCAACGACGAACGAGCGGGCGGGCTAGGAAGCGCGCCCCTCCTGACGGCAACGAGAGGAGCGGGCGGGGGCGAACCTGGCTGCCCAGTTCGGTCAGACCCCCAACGCGTCGGGAGGTGGCGGGCAATCCGCGTCGAAACCCACACGGGAGCAGGCGATGGCCCGCAGCACCGGGTGAGGTGACCGCCGAGATGCAGTTCTCGCATTACACGCACGAACGTAACTGGGGCTGCAGGATCAGCGACGAGTTCACCTATCGCGGAATGCGGCTGCTCGTGATGGAGAACGAGCTGGTCCGCGTCACCATCCTCCTCGACAAGGGCACAGACATCTACGAGTTCGTGCACAAGCCCTCCGACACCGACTTCATGTGGCGCACCCCACGCGGGGTGCGCAACCCCGAGAAGGCCCTCGACATGATCGCCCCGAGCGTCGGGCCGTTCGGCGACTTCTACGAGGGCGGCTGGCAGGAGTGCATGCCCAACGGCGGCCGCGTGTGCGAGTACAAGGGCGTGGAGATGGGGCTGCATGGCGAGGTCTGGGGAGTGCCGTGGCACTGCCAGATCACGCGCGATGGCCCCGGTTGC
This sequence comes from Candidatus Zipacnadia bacterium, assembly GCA_029820915.1. GTDB lineage: Bacteria > Armatimonadota > Zipacnadia > Zipacnadales > UBA5352 > JALGVA01. The sequence goes on from JALGUI010000150.1 coordinate 687, forward strand.
GTGCAGGCGCGGACCTGGGTGCGTACCAATCGAACGCCCTTCCTGCTCGAGAAAACCTTCACGCTGCACGCCGAGCGGGGCGTGCTCGCGATCGATGAGACGCTCACCAACGAGGGCCACGAGCCCATGGACCTCATGTGGGGCCACCACCCGGCGCTGGGCAGCCACTTCATCGAGCAGGACTGCCGCATCGACTGCGCGGCCCGCACGGTGATCGTGGACTCGCACGTGGTCGAGCAGTGCCGCTTCGAGCCCAATAAGCGCTTCGCCTGGCCGGTCGGCATCGGACGCGACGGGGCAGAGGTGGACGTGAGCGTGGTGGTGGCGCCGGACGCGCGCATCAATGACATGCTCTACCTGACCGACCTCGAGGATGGCTGGTGGGCGGTGACCAGCCGGCGGAGCACGGTCGGCTTCGGCATCTCCTTCGACCTCGACACCTTCCGGCACATCTGGCTGTGGATGCCGCTGGGCGGCTCGTGGGGCGGCCCGAGCTTCGGCCGGCACTACACGCTGGCGCTCGAGCCCTTCAGCAGCTACCCGGCGATCCTGAGCAACGCCATCGAGGCCGGGACGCAGCTCGTGCTCGAGCCGGGCGAGCAGCGCAGCGCGTGGCTGCGCGCCGTCGCCTACGACGGCGTCGGGCGCGTTGCGGCGATCGACCGCGACGGTGAGGTGACGCCCGCATGAGGCGCGCCGACCGATGAGCGATCCTGAACGGTCGGCCGAGCACGGCGAGCGCCCGAAGCTCGCGCTGCACGTGTGCTGCGGGCCATGTGCCACTGCGGTGATCGAGCGGCTGCGCGATCGCTTCGATGTGCGCGCGATCTGGTACAACCCGAACATCCAGCCGGAGGACGAACACCGGCGTCGGCTGGAGGGGATGTGTCGCGTCGCCGAGCTGTCGGGCGTGCCGCTGACCGTGCTGGAGTACGACCTTGACGCCTGGTACGGGGCATGCGCGGGGCTGATGGACGAACCCGAGGGTGGCGCTCGATGCCCTGTGTGCTTCCGCCTCAGGCTGGAGCGCACTGCGCGCTGGGCCGCGGAGGCGGGCGTCGGCCTCATCGCGACGACGCTCACGGTCAGTCCGCACAAGCCGGCCGACCGCATCAACGCGCTGGGCGAGCGGGTCGCGCGCGAGCACGGCCTGGCAATGCTGGGCGAGGACTTCAAGCAGCGCGACGGCTTCGGTCGCAGCGTTGCGTTGAGCAAGCAGTGGGGGATCTACCGGCAGACCTGGTGCGGCTGCGAGCCAAGCCGCGGCGACCGGGGCGATTGAGGCCGGTGTGGAGGAGGTGGAGATCGCCGGTCCGGGGGCCGTCGTCGCAACGAAGTTCGATGAAGCTGCCGAGGTGCTCGAGGCGCGCGACGCGAAGCATAGCCCCGGCGCCGGCAGCGGGCTTGTGAAGGAGGTAGCTCGGTATGTCACGGATCTTCGCCCTATCCATGCTCACGGCGATGCTGGCGCTTGGCGCAGGCGTCGCGTGGGCGCAGTTCGGCACCGCGAACCTGCCGTCCGCCACACCGTGGCAGGGAGACGAGATGCTGGTCAGAGCCGAGGGTCGCTTCTTCCAGGAGGAGAACCAGACGTGGGGCATCTTCATCCGCGGCGCATCCGGCGACAACGCCGACGGGATCGTCGGCTATTTCGACTGGGAGACCCGCGGTGAGGACCCGATCGCCGGCGCGGTGAGGCAGTCGGACTACGAGGCCGTCGTCCTCGACTTCAGGTGGCTGCTCAGCAACGGCGGCCCGCGCATCGCGCTGCGCCTCGGGGCCGACCTGCAGATCTCGAACTCCAGCGGCACCAACCTGGCGATTATGCAGAGCGCGCTCGGCAGCGGGCCCATCCCGGCCGTCTCACTGCCGCTCGAGTGGGGGATCGGGGATAACGCGCTGCTCATCCTCGAGCCCAAGGTCGTCTGGTTCGATGACCGACTCCCGACCACATTCGGCGGCACGATAGAGGGCTTCGGCGACCTCGTCATCATCGGCGGCGGCGTGCGCTACCGCGTGGACGAGCAGACCGACTTCGTCGGCGATGTCGCGTGTCCGGTGTCGGCCCACAACACGATCGACGACGCAACCAACGCGGTTGACGAGGACGTCGTATGGTCCGCGGGCATCAGCCACGAGCTTGGCGGGGAGGCCAACTGGACGATCGACATCTTCGCCACCAACGCGGCCGGCCCCACTCCGGCCACTTCCGCCATCGCGACGCCCGACCAGTCGGTTGGGGTCGGCGTGGGCGTCGGCGGATCCTGGTAGCACCTCACTTCCACCCAAGGAGGGAGCAGCATGAGCAAGGGAATGCGATTGACCGGTGGGCTTGCCGCGCTGGTGCTCGCCGTAACGATGCTCGCGCTTGCAGGCTGCGGGGCAGGCTTCGGCCCGACTCTGCCCTCACCCAACCAGGGCGAGCAGCCCGAGCCGACGGCTGACATCTGCGGCACTGTGACGGACTCCGAAGACGGGGCGATTGCGGGCGCGACCGTCACGGTCTCCGACGGCGACGAGCAGTGGACGGCCACCACGGACGCGGAGGGCCACTACTGCATCGACGGCCCCGCTCAGGGCGCGCTCGGCGTCACCGTGGGGGCCGAGGGCTATGAGACCGAGTACCGCACCGTGACCTTCGAGGGCGAAGCGCTGACGCTGGACGTTGTCATGGACGTTACCGTGGCCATGAACCCGGCCGACTGTCCCGACATCGACCTGTCCTCCACGGACTTCAACGAGACCGTCGGGACCGCCGTCATCAATGGGACCGTGACCAACACCGACGCGGACAGCGTGATCCTGTTCCAGGATGGGGAGCCCACGATCACGGGCCTCCCGCCGCTGAGCCCCAGCGCGGTGTCCGTGGGCCCGCGCACCTTCACGCAGCTCGTGTTCCTCCACCCTGGCGCCAACGTCTTCGTCGCCATGGTGGCGAACGCCAACTGCGTGGTCCTCAGCGACGCGGTCACCATCAACTGGACGCCGCCCGAGGGCTCCGACTTCTACTTCCGCGTGACCCTGAGCTGGGACACGTCCACCAGCGACCCGGACCTGCATATCTGGTCGCCTGACCCCGACAACGAGCACAGCGCCTTCTGGAACAAGGAGATCAACGCGGGCCGGCTCGACACGGATGACACGGAGGGCTTCGGCCCCGAGAACTTCACCTCTGACACGCTCGTGCCCGGCCGCTTCCACGTTGCGGTCAACAGCTACAGCCTCGACGAGGACGATCACGCGTCGTGCACCGTTCGCGTGATCTCCGGCGGCCTCGCGTCGAACTCGGTCGTCAGGACCTATGGTCCCTACAACTTCACCGACGCCAACGGTGAGGAGGGCTATCCGGTCACGGGCAACACCGCGTTCTGGTGGCGCCCGCTGGACATCGTTGTCGGTGACAGTGGCTCGGTGACGCTCGCCGCGGCCGACGACACGTCGCTTACCGAGAACACCTCGGGCACCCCGGCGCAGGCCGCCGCCGCGGCACGCTCCAAGTAGCGGCCCGACCTCTGGCAGTCACACGGGCCCGGCCCCCGCGGCCGGGCCCGTGTCCTTTGCCGCGGAGGTTTCGCGCCCTCCGTCGCCAAATCGTGTAATGCTCGCCTGCCCACGGCGCACTCTACCGGTGACGCAGCGTTCCACTCGCACCCGGTGACCAACGATGACTGACGCCCAGGTGGTGAGACAGGTGCTGGCAGGCAACGCGGATGCCTACGCGCTGCTCGTGCAGCGGCACCAGCGCACCGCGGTGGCGGCGGCCCACCATCTGACCGGCGACCGCGAGGCCGCGCGCGACATCGCCCAGGACGCCCTCGTGGACGCCTGGCGCGGCCTCGACGGCCTGCGGGACCCGGCGAAGTTCGCGGGCTGGCTGCTCGGGATCGTGCGCAACAAGTGCCGCGCCTTCCTGAGGGGCAGGCTCCCCGACGACGTGCCCCTCGACGACGCGCCCGCGCCGAGCGTCAATCCCCCCGAGCCCGGGGACGGGCCGGTGACCGAGCTGCTGCGCAAGCTCCCGCTCAAGGATCGCGAGATGCTGGTGGCGCGCTACGTCGGCGAGCTATCCTACGCCGAGATCGCGCGGCACATGGGCATGACCGTCAACAACGTGCGGGTGCGCTGCTGCCGGGCGCGCGGGCGGCTGCGGGAGCTGTTGGCCGAGGCGGACGAGGCAGGTGAGCGGACATGACCGCGAAGCAGGCATGCGAGAAGTGGATCGAACGGGTCTCGGCGTACGCGGATGGCGAGTGCGGGCTGGTCGAGCGGATACTCGTCCGGCTGCACCTGCGCGAGTGCGAGCGTTGTCGCGAGTGGCTGGCGCAGGTGCGCGCCGACGAGGTGGCCTTCCGCGCCGCGTACCTCGGCGAAGATGCCGAGGAGGACCTGACCGACGCCGTGATGGCCCGCGTGGCGGAGCAGTCCGGGGCCGAGCAGCGCCGCGAGCAGAGCCGCAAGCGAGCGGGAAGCCAGCGCCTCATCGAAGTGCTGGTCGCGGTGGGGATGCTGGCCGTACTCGGGGCCATCCTCTTCCCGACCTTCGCGCGATCACGCGAGAAGGCGCGCACCAGCTCGTGCATGAGCAACCTCAAGCAGCTGGCCATTGCCACGGAGATGTTCGCGCAGGACCATGACGGCCGGCTGCCGGGCGCGGTGACCTGGCGGGATGACGTCCTGCCCTACGTGAACAACGAGCAGCTCTTCAAGTGCCCCAGTGACGAGGTTGACAACGTGACCTACGCCATCAACCCGCTGGTGGCCGGGCGGGACCTCGACGAGATCGACGATCACCAGGAGACCGTGCTGCTCTACGAGATCGGCGAGAGCGGCCGGCCGGTCTTCCCGCACAACGGCGGCGCGAACTACGCGTTCGTCGATGGTCACGTGAAGTGGTACTCGCGAGAGAACGCGCCCGAGGAGCTGCAGACCACCGGCTTCGCGCCCCCGACGCAGAGCTACGGCATCGCCGAGCGGCTCAAGCTCGCCTACGAGGCGTCCATCGAGGTGATCGTGGACAACCTCTACCAGGCGGTGCTGCAGGCCGAGGCGGCGGTGCGCGAGTACGGCGGCTTCATCCTCAACTCGAGCCTCGACGGCCGCGGCGGCTATGCGAGCCTGACGGTCAAGGTGCCGACGCAGGAGGTCGGCAACGTCATCAACGCGCTGGGCTCGCTGGGTTTCGTCGCGCACCGCGAGGTCGCGGGGGAGGACCTGACCGGGCGCTACGTCTCAGCACAGCGCGGTATCGAGCAGAGCGCCGAACGCCAGCAGCGCCTCGAAGGCATGGTACGCGAGATGGCCGATGACGAGCAGCGGGTCGCGGCCGAGAGCAGCCTCGGCGAGGTCGAGGACGAGACCGCGCAGGCGCAGGATCAGACCTTCGACATCGACGCGCGCGCGACCCTCGCCACCATCTCGGCCACGCTCCTGCAGGGCGCGGTGGCGCCGGAGCCGACCGGCGTGATCGCGTCGTTCCTCGCGGCGGCGCGCTCCTTCTGGCGCGTGCTGCAGGGCCTTGGCTCGGTGGCCGCGTGGGTCATCGTCTTCCTGCCGATCTG
>JALGUI010000151.1 GCA_029820915.1 Candidatus Zipacnadia bacterium
CCCTCGCCCGAGATGGTGCAGCCCGGCCCGGGCGCGGCGTGCACGAGATCCAGCGGCCGGCGCTCGCCGAGGTCGGCGCGCGCGAGCACCAGCCCGGCGCCGATCTCGGCGGGGCCCACGGACAGCGTGACCTCGCGACCGCAACGGACGCCGATGCCGGGGGCGGCAGCGGTTGACGCGAGGGTGGCGCGGGTGCGTGGGCCAATGACCATGGTGGCGTCGCTAGCTCCTGCTGTAGCTGGCCTCGAGCAGCTCGATCAGGTCGTCGCGGGACAGCTCGACCGGGGTCTTGTCGAGCGCGCCACGCATGTAGCTCAGGGTATCGTCGGCGATGGTCTCGAGCATGTCGCGCTCCACGCCGATGTCCTCGAGGCCGATGTCGAGGCCGACCCTGGCGAGCAGCGCGCGGATGGCGTCGGCGGCGAACTCGGCCGAGTGTTCGAGCGGGGCGCCCGCGACCCAGCGACCGAGGGCCTTGGCGATGCGACCGAACCTGTACGGGTCGCGGTCCCAGTAGCGTTCGGCATAGGCGACCATGAGGGTCGCCAACCCCGCGCCGTGCGCCACCTCCGGGTAGTGGGCGCTGATGGGGTGCTCGAGGCCGTGTAGAACGGTGGCCCCGCAGTTGGACAGCTCGAAGCCGGCGAAGACGTTCGCCAGCGACATGCCGGCGCGCGCATCGAGATCGCCCCCGTCGGCGACCGCCTTTGGCAGGTGCTGCGCCACCAGCGACATGGCGCGCTCGGCGCAGGCGTCGGTCACCGGCGAGGCGGCGGTGGAGAAGAAGCCCTCGATGGCGTGGGCGAGGACATCGATGCCGACGTTCGCGGTGACTCCGGGCGGGCAGGTGACGGTCAGTTCGGGATCGACGATGGCGACCCTGGGGTAGATGAAGTCGCTGGCGATGGCGCTCTTCTGGGTCAGGTCCTCCACGGTTACGACGGCGAACCTGGTCAGCTCGGACGAGGTGCCGGAGGTGGTGGTGGCACAGATGATGGGCAGCGTGGCATCCGTCGGCAGTCGCTTGTCCTCCGCACGCAGGAAGTCCAGCACGGGCGCGCTGTGGCCCGCACACACGGCGATGGCCTTGGCGGCGTCCATGGCGCTGCCGCCGCCGACCGCGACGATCACCTCGCAGCCCCCGTCGCGGACCACCGCCGCTCCCGCATCGACGACGGTGGCGGTAGGGTTGGGCGGGACGCGGTCGAAAACGGTCACGTGCAGGCCGGCGCCCTCAAGCAGCGCGACGGCGCGGTCGAGCAGGCCGGTCTTGCGGGCGGAGCCGCGGCCGGTGACGAGCAGTGCGCGCGAACCGTGCTCGGCGGCGTGTTCGCCGAGCCCCGCGAAGGCGCCCGTACCGCAGAAGAGGCGTACCGGGTTGAAGAAGGTAAACTCGTCCATGTGTGGTCTCTCCTACCGCCGGCGGGCCGTGGGAACGAGATCGCCATGCGGGACGGGGCGGCGACCGCGGCCGGACCGCCTCGGGGTGTCAGTCGGTGTCTTCCCGGGCGAGCGGGAGCTTGACGGTCATCGTGGTACCGACCCCGACCTCGCTCTCCACGTCGATGACGCCATCGTGCGAGCGGACGACATCGCCGATGATGCGCGTGCCCAGGCCCGTGCCGCCGGGCTTGGTGCTGATGGCGTCGTCGGTGAACAGCTTCTCGCGAACGTGGTCGGGGATGCCGGAGCCGGTGTCCGCGACCTGCAGCACGACGTAGCCGCCGTCCGGCCAGTCGCCCTCGAGGACGGCGCCGGTGCGGACCGTGACCGAGTCGCCCTCCTCGCAGGCCTGGATGGCGTTGTTCACGAGGTTGTAGATAGCATTGTAGAGCTGCTTCTCGTCCACGCAGACCCGGGGGATGCCCTCGCCGGGCTCGTGGCCGAGCGTGACGCCGGCACTCCCGGCGACAAGGAAGAGCGGCTTGATGGCCCGGGCGACCAACTCGTCAAGGTCGGTGAACGCGAAGTTCGGCTCACTGACCATGCCCTTGATGCAGTCGGAGATCTCCTTGGTGCGCTCCTGAACGTTGGTCGAGCCATCCACAATGATGTTGATCATCTCGGGATAGAAGTCGCGGACCTCGCCGGTGGCGTTGCGCACCTGCCGGGACTCCTCGTCGCCATCGTCGCGGCGGATGTCATCGAGCTGCGAGAACATGTCCTCGAGCATGAACTGAAGGGTCTCGGCGCCGGTCTGGACGGGCGTGACCATGTTCTTGACGTCGTGGCTGATGTGGCCGATGAACTGGATGACCTCGGCGAGGCGGGCTCGCTCGTGGAGGCGGCTGGTCTCGATGGCGCCCGCGATCTGCGCGCCGAGGATGGCGAGGACATCGACGTCGGCCTCGGTGAAGATGGTGTCGGCCTTGTTGAGCACCTGCATGACGCCGATGGGGTCGCCCTCGACGCTCTTGAGGGGGACGGTCACCATGGTCTTGGTGCGGTAGTGGACCTTCTCGCCGATATTGCTGTCGTGCTCCGCCTCCGTGCTGACATCCTCACTGACGCGTAGCTCACCCGACTGGAAGACCGCGCCGGCGATGCCCTGGTCAGGATCCATCTCCATCCCCAGGAGTTGGTCGGCAGTCGGCCCGACCACGTGGGTGAAGACGAGCTTGTCCCTGTCTTCGTCGTAGAGGATGATGGACCCGGCACCGGCCTGCACGACCTCCAGCGACGTCTCCAGAGCCTGGCGGATGAGGGCCTGCTGGCGGACGATGCCGCCAAGGGCGCTGGTGATGCGGTAGATGGCGCTGATCTGCTCGTCCCGTTCGTAGAGCTTGCGCTCAAGCTCCTCAAGCTGCCCGGCTCGGCTGTCGGACATGCGGGCACCTCCGTGGCGGCTACGTGCGCGGACGCGGGGCGGGCCGGGCCTGCGGCGCGCAGGCTGATGCCGAACGAGCACGGGCCGTCGCGAGCGCGCTCATTGGTCTCCCACGATCAGCTCCGCGCGGCCGTCCTCCCGGTTCGTACGGCGTCGGGGCGCGAACCTGAGGGCCATGGCCGCGGCACGCGCGGCGGCCTCCTCCTCACCGAGGTCCCGGTAGGTGGAGGCCATCATCAGCCACAGACGGATGTTGCGCGGGTAGTTGAGGGCCGCTTCGTGCAGACGGACAAGGGCCTCCTGGTCCAGGCCGAGCCTGCGCAGGGCGACGGCGGCGAGGGCGGCGGGCATGCCGTTCGCCGGGTCCAGGTCGGCGGACGTGTCGGCCAGTTGCACGGCCTCTTCGAGACTGCGTTCCTCGCCCACGAGAAGCTCCGCGAGGCGGTACGGTGGCCTGGGGTCGTCCGGCGCCAGCTCCATGGCCTCGCGCAAGAGTCCCTCGGCCTCGCCCGACCGGTCACTCGTCACCAGCACAACCGCGAGGCTGAGCTTAGCGTCCACATTGCCCGGAAGACGCTCGACCGCCTCCCGCCCCGCCGTCTCAGCCTTGTGCGGACGGTCGCTGTGCAGGTACGCGGCGGGCAGCCGGGTCAGTGCCTGTTCGTTGTCCGGCTCCAGCTCGAGCACGGCCTCGAGGCTCCGCGCGGCCTCGGCGGTCTGTCCGGTATCGAGCTCCACCCGGGCCTGCAGGTTGAGCGCCTCGACCGCGTCCGGGCGAACCGCAAGCGCCTTCGTGATGACCTCCAGGCCCGCGGCGGGGTTGCCGAGCACCTCGTGGGCGCGCGCGAGCCCGAAGAGCGCCTCGTAGGACGCGGGATCGACGTCTCGCGCCCGACTGTACTGGATGTACGCGTTGTGATACATCTCCCCGGCCATGTAGGCGTCGCCGAGCCGGACCAGGGCGTCCACCGAGTCGGGATTGCGCCGGGCCTTCGCCTCAAGCTCGGCCAGCGAGTCCCCGCCCCTACCACAGCCAAGCAGGCCGAGGCAGAGCCCGGACATCAAGATGATTGCGCCGACCGGCCTGCGCAAGGCCACACCTCTCCCACCGACCGCGACACCGGGCTTCGGGACAGCGTCAACGGAATGAGCGGCCGCCGTGGCCTACCATATTACGCAAGTTCGCACGCATACGCAAGAGGGCACGACTCCCGCCGACAGCGCGTGCCGGGCGGGAAGTGGCCGGCGGCGACACACGCGATCACCTCGCGCGCGGCCGCCAGCGCGCCCTCGGCCGCCTCGGCCGGGTCCACGCGCCGCACCTGCGTGGCGTCGAGGAGCACGAGGGCCGCGTCCGCCGGCGTACCGCCGGTGATGGCCTCCACAGCCGCGCAGTACAGGCCGATCTGGAAGCGGTAGCCCTCGAGCGCCTGCTCGGACGGACTCGCCCCGGTCTTGTAGTCGAGAATGCGCCAAGCGCCGTCGGAGTCCTCCACGAGGGCGTCGATGGTGCCCTCGATCAGGGCATCGTCCAGGGGCATCACGAAGGGCACCTCGGTCCGCAGGCGGCGCGCGTTCGCGATCCAATCGCGGTAGACGAGCGTACCATCACCGTCCAGGCGCGCCTCGACCAGGAACCAGGCCAATACCTCCCGGAGCTCCTCGCGCTCGGCGTCGCCCATGCGGGAGGCAACGGCCCCGGGGAAGGTGGCGAGTGCGACGGCGTCCTCGACGGCGTGCGCGCGGGCCAGGCCCTCGCGGCCGATGATCTCGAGCGCCTTGTGGGCGATGTCGCCGCGCTCGAAGGCCGACAGCGTGTGCAGCCAGTCCTGGCGAGCGGTCTTCTCGGGCACGCCGCGGACGTGGCGCAGACGGAACAGGTGCGGGCAGGTGCGGTAGCGTTGCAGGTCGGTCACGGCGAAGCGGGCGGGCAGGTGCGCCTCGGGCTCAATCGGTCGGGCGAGCGCCGGAAGCTCCTCGGCCTCGCCGCGCCGGGCCGAGGCCCGGGCCTGGTCGATGACCTCGAGCGGGGCGCGGGCCGGCCGCTCACGTGGCCGCTGCTGCTCGGGCGGCTGAGGTCGGGAGATGCGGCAGCGCCACTCGCCCGTCGGGCACAGGACGTCGCCGTGCGCGACCTCGTCCGGGTGGATGCCCAGCGCCTTAGTCAGCGCCTGCAGCCACAGGCCGGCGGAGAGTTCGCCGTCATCGCCCTTGAGGCCGTAGGTGCTGGACAGGATGAGGTAGTCGCGCGCACGGGTCAGAGCCACGTAGAGCAGGCGGCGGCGTTCGGCCTCGCCGCGCGCCCGCTGGCCCTCGCGGATCAGGTGCGCGACGGCGCCCCACCCGGTATCCCCGTCAGGCAGCTCCATTCTCGGCACCGGGCCCAGATCCGGCCGGACCATGACATCGGGGCCGCCCCCGCCGCCCGGATCTCGGGTCACATCGGGCACCACGACGATCGGCCATTCCAGGCCCTTGGCCTTGTGCACGGTGAGGAGCTGGACGACGTCGGCCGTCTCCTCGTGCACGCCCGCCAGCCCTTCGCGGTGCTCGTTGACCACGAGGTCGCGGAGCCAGGCGATGAACTCGCGCAGGCTGAACTCGCCACCGTGCTCGAAGGAGCGCGCGAGGTCGGTGAGCTTGCGCAGGTTCGCGACGGCCTGCCGCCCGGCGAACTGCGCCAGGTGCGTGGCCGCCAGGCCGGTCTCGGCCAGCATGCGCGCCACCAGCTCGGACAGGGACAGGCGGTCCTTCATCGCGCGCAGGCGAGCGATGAGTTCGTGGGCGTGAGCGATCCGCTCGACCTGGTCGGGCGGCAGGTGCTGCTGATGGGGGTGCCGGCCCTGCGCCGCGGCCCCGAGCGCGCGCCACAGCGACTCGTCGCCGCGCGTGAGCCAGAAGATCGCGTCGTCGGAGAGCGCGAACATCGGCGAGCGCAACGCGCCGACCAGCGACAACTCGTCGGAGGCGTTCTCCAGGACGCTGAGCAGGTTCAGGCAGTCGCGGACCTCCTGGCGGTTGTAGAAGCCGCGACCGGCGACGGTGTAGAACGGGATGCCCTCGCGGCGGAGCGCGTACTCGTAGACGCCGACGCTGGTCATCGACTGGAAGAGCACGCCGAAGTGGCCGTACTGCGCCGGCCTCCGCTCGACCGTATCGTCGTCGCACTTCACCTCGACGGTGATCTCCTCACCCTCGACGATGTCGCGGATGCGGGCGGCCAGCGCCTCGGCCTCGCGCATGCGCGCATCATGGGCGCTCAGGCTCTCACCCGCCTCATCTCCCTGGCTGGAGACGAGCAGCAGCTCGACGTCGTGGGACAGCGCGGGGCCGTCGCGCACCGCGCCGACGCTCTCGTACGCGGCCTCGAAGTCCTGCGCCGCATCGAGGCCCATGACGGCTTCGTGGCAGAACAG
>JALGUI010000843.1 GCA_029820915.1 Candidatus Zipacnadia bacterium
GCGGTGTGCTCGGTGATGTTGCGGACGTCCGTCCCGTCCGCCGCGGCCACCAGGATCTCCTGGTTCTCCTCGCGGTCGGCCACCCAGGCGATGAGATCCCCGGTGGGCGAGCAGGCGGGCGCGCCGTCCCACCCCGGGAAGTGGGTCAGGTTGCGGACGCCGCCACCGTCGGCGTCGCAGACGTAGACCTCGGAGTTGTCGTCGCGGTCGGTGACGAACAGGATGTGCGCGCCGTCGGGCGACCAGCACGGGGCCTCCTCGAAGGCCTCGGTCGCGGTCAGATTCCGCTGCCCACGACCGCGCGGGTCCATCACATAGACATCCTGATCGCCGTCGCGATCGGAGACGAACGCGATTGTGCCGCCATCGGGCGACCAGGCGGGCTTCGTGTCCACGGCCTCATTGCGGGTGAGCCGCCGAAGCCCCGAGCCGTCCGCGCCCACCGCGTAGATCTCGGCGTTGCCGTCACGGGCGGAGACGAAGGCCAGCTCGGAGCACCACGCGAGATGCCCTGCGGCGAAGCCGAGCATCAGGCATGCGGCCGTAAGGACTCCCCATCGGTTCGTCAGTAGTTGCCCACGGACCATCGCGACCTCCCGAGGCGCGCCGTGTGGCCACGGCGCGCGGCCTGCCGATCCAGCCTCACGCGAGAAGTACGACACCCGAGGCAGGGCGGATGTTCCGCCCGCGGCGCCGGGCCCGCGCCGATCGCGCGGATGGTCCTGGCGCCCTGCGGGTCTCACTGTGCTGAGCGGGCCTCACTCCCGCGGGCAGCCGCGCCGGGCCCGCGCCGATCGCGCGGATGGTCCTGGCGCCCTGCGGGTCTCACTGTGCTGAGCGGGCCTCACTCCCGCGGGCAGCCGCGGGCAGCCGCGCGCACGTGCCCCGCGTGGAAGAGCCGGCGCGCCGATGACAGCCGACCCACGTCGTCCTCGTCCACCCCGGCCCGCTCGGCGTCGGCGATCAGGTGCGCGAAGCACAGCTCGATCGCCACGTCCTGGTAGTAGCGCCGTGCCTCCGCGCTGGCTCTGTGCCGCTCGATGAACGCGAAGTCGTCGGGCGTGGCGGTGGCGTAGAAGTCGAGGGGCGCGGTGTGCGCGCTCAGGCCCAGCGCCTCCGCCGCCTGCGCGAGGGCGTCGAGCAGCTCCGCGGCGTCCTCCGTCCACTGCGCCAGCTCTCCCTGCCACAGCTCCCCGATGGCGTCGTAGCTGCACGGGAAGAGCGCGGGCTCCGCCGGGTCCTCCGCGTCCGGCAGCCCGTAGCGGCGCGGCCCCAGGACGCGGTTGCCCGGCAGGTCGGCGCCCGGGAAGGTGATGGTCCTCTCGTCGAAGAGCCCGTCGCCGTCGGTGTCGCCACCTCCAGCGAGCCCTGCTCGGCGCCGAACAGGTGCAGCCGGCCGTCGGCGGGCCAGAAGTAGAGCTGCATCCGGCCGGAGAAGTCGGCGTCCAGCTCGAAGCGCTTGTTGGGCCGCTGCGTCGGCGGCCCGCCCTCCTGCGGGAAGCCCCGGTAGGAGGCGTTGATGATGCCCTCCCAGCGCTCGCGCCGGCGCAGCCGATCGGCGACGTTGTGGTCGTTCTCGTCCCAGATCAGCAGGGCGCGATCCCACGCCGCCGCACGCACCGTCTCGCGCGTGCTGTCCCACGCCAGGAACGGCCCCGCCCGGTCGCCGCTGCGGTGCTCGAAGACCTGGCCTGCCTCGGCCGGCAGCTCGACCGACCCCAGGCAGGTGATGCTCATGTCGTAGTCATACAGGTGGCCCTCGGTCATATCGTTGTCCGCATTGATCCCGTAGCGGGCCGAGCGCAGTTGCGTATCGGCGGCGGTGAGGCGCACCGTCTCCTCGGCGAGGCCGTCGCCGTCGGGGTCGTAGAAGCAGAACGGCGCCTCGAGCGCCGCCACCCACCGGTCGTTCTCGCGCGAGCGGCGGAACATGCAGAACCAGCCGTCGCCGGTGAAGTCGCAGGTCCACTGGCAGATGCCCTGGCTGTAGCCGTAGTCATGCAGCGACCACAGGCTGAGCGGCCCGCGGTCGAGGTCCTGGATCACCACGAGGAAGGGCCGGCTCCCCCACGTGTTGCGGTCCCCGTAGGTCTGAACCATGCGGTCGGCCACGCCGTCGGCGTCGGTGTCATCGCGGTCGATGGTGCGGTCGATGAGCCCGTCCGAGTTCATGTCCACGGCCAGGCAGTCGCTGTCGTCGTCAGGCCCGGTGGCGTCCAGGGACATGTCGCCGTCATCGTCGATCCCGATGACGATGCGCCCGCGGTCGCGCGTGAACACCGCGCGGCCGCCGTCGGCCAGC
>JALGUI010000844.1 GCA_029820915.1 Candidatus Zipacnadia bacterium
TAGAAGTCCACGTAGTGGATGAGCACGCGCGCGACCTGGTACCACGGGCGGCAGAAGCGGCCGCTGGGCGGGTTCGAGGGGTAGTCCCACGAGCCGGCGTCGCACTCCGGGTAGATGCGGGCGAGGCCGTCGAGGATCACCGCGGCCTTCTGCGCGTAGCGCTCATCGCCGGTCAGCAGGTACGTGATGCACAGCGGGCGCAGCGCCTTGAACTGCAGCGACTCCACCACCCAGGCGTTCCACGAGCCAACGAAGTAGTGGATGCGCCCGTCCTCGCCGACGTAGCCGGTGCCCTCGTCGGGGTGCTCGGCGTCGGGCAGCACATGGCCATTGGCGCAGGTGACGTGGCCGGGATTATCCCACGAGCAGCGCGCGCCGCCCCAGGAGCCCCACCTCGCGCCGCAGATCGGGCAGCCGGTGAAGCCGTAGGCGAAGCACGCCCCGGGCTCGGGGATCATCTCGAGGATCCAGTCATCGGGGCGCTCCAGCCATTCGTCGGCCGCCTTGCGCTGGGTCGCCACCCAGTCGGCCAGCCACTCGTAGCGCTCGATGTTGCTCCGCGCGCGCTCGACGTCGTCCGGGGTCTTGTTCACGCACGGATGCACCTCGCGCCCGCGCGCGGTCAGGTCCGGGTGCTCCCACCGCATCCTCGGGGGCATGACCGCCTGCACCACCTTGTCGGGATCGTGGAACACCTGCAGCTCGTCGATGCCCAGGTAGTTCTTCTGCCCGTAGCCCGAGAGGATGGTCAGCCGCAGCCACTGCGTCTCGCGCGGCTCGAAGCGCACGATCTGCGGGGCCCAGGTGTCCTCGAGCGTCACCTCGATCGGGGCGCCGTCAGAGAACGACAGCTCGACGCGCTCGGCGTTGGCGTAGAGTGTGTCCATCTCGCACTGCTCGATGACCAGCGTGTCGATGGTGACGGCCCGGTCGAAGGTCACCTGGAACCACTGCGGGTCGCCCAGCGCGTGCCCCCATCGCCGTCGAGCGCGCGCGGCGGGCCGTACTTGCCATCGGCGGCGGTGGCGCTGGAGCCGGCGTCCGCCGCCATCCCCTCGGCCAGGTTCGGCAGGTCGCCGCTGCGCACCGTCTGTGCCTGGGTCGTCACGCCCGCGGCAATGATGAGCGCGAGAATCGCCACGCCTGGAGCCGTCCGCACCTCGATCACCTCTCGTTCGCGGGATTGCGCCTCCGCTTTCCCCGTCCCGCCGCTCCGCTCCTGCCCGCCCGCTCAGGTCCGCTCAGTGCGGGTGATGCAGGTATCAGGCGCGCGGGGCGTGAAACAGGCACGCGAGTTCCCTGTGGGGGGGGCACATCCCGAGACGCGATGAGACCGGGTGATGGTTCATGCTGCACGATGCCGCGATCTGTACTGTCGCGCTGTGCCTGTGCTGCGCCGCCGCGATGGCCGCCGCGACGCCCGAGAAGCTCGCCGCCGAGCAGGAGCTGCTGCACAGCCTCGAGATCCGGCCCGGCGACCTCAAGCCGCTGATGCTGGAGACCGCGCTCGTCGAGGATGGTCAGCCGCGCGCGGTCATCTGCCACGCGGACGACGCCGCCTGGCGCGAGGCGGCCCAGGCGATTCGCGACGCCGTGCGCGAGGCGACCGGCTGCGAGCTGCCGATGGTGACCGAGGCGGAGCTGAGCTTCGAGGACGCCGACGCGCAGAACGTGATCCTGCTCGGGCACCTGGACAACAACCGCCACGTGGCGCGGCTGTACCACAACTACTTCGTCTGCCTCGACGTGGGCTACACCGGCCGCGAGGGCTACGTCATCCGCTCGGTGCACGACCCCTGGGGCGCCGGGCACAACGCCATCGTGGTCGGGGGCAGCTTCTCCGAGGGCACGGCGCACGCCGCCGAGGCCTTCGCCGGGATCGTGGCCGCGGCGGCGCAGGGCAACTCGCTCAGCGTCGGGCGCCAGGCCGTGCTCGAGTTCGATCCCGCCGACCGCCAGGAGCCCACGCGAGAGCCGATGACGCCCGAGCAGCGCGATGCGGCCGTGGAGAATGGGCGCACGCTGATGTTCTCGCCCGGTCAGGGCCGCTCCGGCGT
>JALGUI010000152.1 GCA_029820915.1 Candidatus Zipacnadia bacterium
TCGCGCGGCTCCTCCGAGACGCGCCGGGCCTCGACTGTCGCGTGACCGAACAGGAAGATGCCCCCCGGTGCGTGGTCGGACTGCTGGCGGACCTGCAGGACGCCGGCCTCGCCCCCACATCCTGGAAGCAGTCCCCTGCCTTTGCCTCTGCGCTCGGCCGCGAACAGGGATACATCGTGGACGTCTCGGAGCGGCGAGCGATCCTGACGGCCGCGGGCACCGAAGGGCTCCGCCACGCCGGCGCGACCCTTCGCCAACTGGTCCGGCCGGAGGGCATTCCATGTGTCCATATCGAAGACCGGCCGGACTTCCGCTTCCGGGTCGCGGACTGGCTGCTCAACGCCGAGATCAACCGCTGGGCCTACGAGCGGGGCGACGGACGGGAGGCGCTGTTCGCCCGGTTGCGGCGGAAGGTCGATCTCGCGGCACGCTACAAGCTCAACGTCATCTGGTTCGACGGCTGCGGATGGAGTCTTGACCGTGCGCCGGGATACGCCGAGGCCGTGCGCGGCCTCTCGAGGTACGCCCGACAGCGCGGGGTCCGGCTGGCGCACGTCGGATACGGAGGCGGATACGGCTTCGCCTACCAGAAGGCCCACCTCTATCGCTCGTCGTTCATGGGGCAGGCGTATGAGAACCGCAGGCCGTACCCCGACGGGGAGCTCTACGACTGCATCGGCCATCCCGCCTATGCCGCGTCCTGGCGCTACGGCACATGTCTGTCGAATGAGAGGCTATTGCACGCCAAGCTGGATGAGCTGACCCGATTCGTCCGAGCCTGCGAGCCCGGCATGCTCTACATCCACGACATCGACACCGGCGAGTGGGCCCTGGCGGCCGAGGCGTGGCTGCGCCGCTGCGACGAGTGTCGGCGCCGGTGGCCCAGCGATGACGCAGGCGCCGAGGACGGCATGGCAGGAGCCTACGCGGAGTGGTTCAGGCGGCTCGCGGACGCAGTCAGCGGCGTAGCTGCCGGGGACGAGGGCTACCTGGCCGAGCGCGACTGCGAACTCGTCTTCGTGGGCCCGGTCTATACCGCCGCCGGCGAGTCCGACGCGCACTGGGAGCGGGAATGCAGGTACTTCGAGACTCTCTCCCGGATGCTCGGCCCGGCTGCGAACGTCCAGTTCGGCATCCGCGAGCAGCTCGTCAGCGACCGCGAGCCCAAGCTGCGCGTTCGCGAGCTGGCGGAGCGGCTCGGAGCGGTCGGCCACGGCCACGGCATCTTCGTCATCGCCTTCGCGGGAGGCGATGGCTACTACAGCGATCAGCTCGTCTCACCTGCAGCCACCCTGAACCGGTACGCCCTGGGCGCCGAGACTGCGTACGTCATCCACACCGGCGGCGTGGCGGAGCCCGCACAGCTTGTGGTGGCCGAGTACTGCTGGAATGCGACCGCGTCTGGAGCTGCGCCGATCGCCGCGGACCGACAGTCAGCCATGGACCTGCTGCAGGCCACTCGCGCGGGCAGCCTGCGCGCGGTGGAGTTGTTCGGCGAGGGCGGGCTGCTGGAGAGCGCGTCCAGGCACCTCTACGGGGAATGCGCGGGGCCTCTGGTCGCGGAGGTCCTCCGCGGCGCCGGCCCGGGCGAATGGCCGGTCGCCGCCATCTGGCCATCGATCGCCCGCGAGGCCCGGGCCCTCAGCGATGAGCCGCCCGCCGACCGGCACGAGCGCAGCGATCACTGGCTGTCGCGGCAGCAGGCCGGCCAACGCGCAGGGGAGTCTGGTAACGTGAGAGCGTACAGTGAGTGACGGCGAAGGCAAGCCGCAGAGACGCGGAGGCGCAGGGAACGGCGACGACGAGAATAGAGAACGGCGACGACTCAAGGCAAGGATGATGTGACGATGACACGTCTGATAGCAATCGTCTGCGTGGGCATGATCGCGACGACCGCCGCGATGGCGGTACCGTCGATAGTGGAGGAACTCGCCGAGGGCGTATACGTGGTGCGCGATGAGGACGCTGCGAACTGGGGCGGGGGGTCGATGGGCGTTGCGCATATGAACTCGGCGCCCTACATGGCGAAGAAGATCCTCGACCTGAGCGATCTGCCCGAAGAGGTGTGGGAACAGGCGCACGAGGTCAGGCTCTCGGCTTATGTGGGAGTGCACGATTACTCGTGGAACGACCTGCCCGAGGCGAATGGACTGGACGAGGAGTTTGAGGTCATCGTCAACGGTGAGGTCCACACCTACGCGACCAACTGCGGCGTACACGTGATGGCGCGAGGGGACCGGTCGGGCCACCCGGAGTGGTATGACTTTGTGATACCGAAGGACGAGTTCGTGCGCGGTGTCAACGAGATCATCTTCCACAAGGCCGAGGGAGACAAGACCGACGACTATTTCTATGTGGGCATCAACAACGGGCCGTCGCGGGGCAACAGCGCGGTCAACTTCGGGGCCGAGGGCTGGCAGAACGACATGCTGACAATCCCCGGTGGGAACGGCGAATACATGGTTCGCCTGTATGTCATCACCGGCCACACTTCGCTGGAGGCGACGTGGACGCCATCCGCTACCCCGGCGCTGAACGATCCTGCAGGGGTCATCGACTACGCGGGAGCGCATGGGGCCGAACTGACAGGCGAGGGCGTGAGACTGGCGGCGGGGCAGAGCGCGCGGGTTGAGTGGCCCCCGGCGGCGCTCGACAGATTCCGGCCCGCGCGGGTGGATGTGCAGGCCGACGGGCCGGTGAGCTTCGCGTGGCTGAATGAGGCGGGCGTGCCACTGGCCGCGGTCGAGGGGCTGAGCCAGGCACTGGAGGCCAACCGGGGCGAGCGTGTGAGCGGGGTGGTCCTGACCGCGACGGATGTGGCCACCATCAAGGGCGTGACGCTCAGCGGAACTCGGAACTTCCATCCGCGGCAAGCGCCGATCGATATGGCGCCGGTGGTCAAGCTGTGTGCGCCAATGGCGCCGCCGAAACCGGTGTCGTGTGTGATTGAGGGTAACACCGCGACGCTGACCAGCCCGTCGGTTCGCTGCACGTTCAGCACCGATGGGAAGCTGCGGATGACGTCGCTGTTCAACGAGTATGCCAGGACTGAGATGCTGCGCTCGCCGGAGGATGTGCTGCTGTTTCTGGTCGAGGTCGGCGAGACGCGCTACGGCGGAAGTCAGGACTTCGTGTGCGAAGAAGTCACGGCGATCGAGAACGGGTTTGTGGCAACGCTGACCTTGGCCGAGCCTGCGCTGGCTGCTGAACTGACCGCGACCGTTGATGACGAGGGGCTGCGGTTGGGGATGGTGCTGAGCAATGCGGGCGACGCGTCGGTGGACTTCAAGGTGGCGTTCCCGCACATGGCCGGACTGGCGGCGTCGGATGAGCCGGCGGACGATTACTACTTCTTCCCGTGGGGTGGCGGGATCATCGCGGACCGGCCGGCGATCATGCGGCGCGGGTATGGAGACTATGAGGCCATCTACCAGCTGATGGACATCTTCAGCCCGGCGAAGGGCGCGGGGCTTTACGTGCGGGCCGATGATGCGGAGGGATGGCACAAGGTTCTGGCGATGCGTAAGCACGTGCCCGGTGCCAGTGAGAAATACGAGGACCGGTCGATGATGAAGGTGCGCGATGAGTACAAATGGACCAACTCGCTGACGCAGGCGGTCGCGGGCACGGCGGTCGCGTACGAGTATCAGCGGCGCACGCGCGAGCCGGGCGAGAGTTTTGCGCCAGCCGACGCGGTCATCGCGGGGCATCCGGGCGACTGGCATGTGGCGATGCAGCGGTATGCGGACTGGGCGCACGAGGTCTGGGACTTCCGCCCGTATCCGTCGAAGCTGCACACCGTCCGCAACATGATAGCGGCGGGCTGGGGTAAGGACTGTCTGTTCGTCGACGGGGCCTACCGGACCGATATCATCGAGCCCAACACCGACTGCATCGAGCTGATGAGCTGGTGGGACTGGTCGGACATCGGGCCGTTCGGCACGCCGCTGGATCAGATCGATACAATCATGGATGCGGCGCAGGTCAGGAGCTGGATGCGCTACATCTTCCCGGACCCGGTGACGGGGGAGTTGATGTGGAACAACCAGCCGGGTGACTACAAGGGATACAACGAACGCTTCGGCGGGCTCCCAGCATTCCGGGAAGCCATCGAGACATATCGCGAACTGGGTGCGGACCTGGTGACACTGTACACGGACCCGTTCAGGCTGGTTGACTCGTGTGAACTGGGGAAGGCCCATGGCGAAGAGTGGGGCGTGGTGGGCGTCGATGGCGAGAAGACGAAGAGCTACTTGGTCTGGAACCCGTGCCACGATCTGCCGGCGGTGCGCGAGTGGGTGGCTGAGGCGATGGGACGAGTGATGCGCGAGACCGGCGCCGACGGCATCCGGCTGGATGAATACGGATACCGGGGGGTGGCGTGCCATGACGAGACGCATGAACACACCTACGCGGAGTTCGGCGTGAACCAGTGGAACAAGGCAGTCTCCGAGGCCACCCGGATGATCCACGAGGAGATGGACAAGATCCGCCCGGACCTGGTGCTAACCACTGAGATGCCAGCCTATGACTACATGATGCAGTTCGTCGAGGGCTGCATCACTTACGACTACAGGCTGCAGACATGTTCGCTGCGGCCGCTGGAGTGCAACGCGCAGCGCTTCTACTTCCGCGAATGTAAGGTCTATTCGCTGGACCATGGCGGAGACGACGTGCGTTTCCACAAGAAGTTCTGGAATGCAGTTGAGAGCTTTGGGCACTACTACCCGCAGAACTTCTACACGATCCTGGACCAGAGCGAGGACGCGTACTGGCTGGGGGAGGCGTACCCGCTGCTGGTGACCCCCGGGCGAGCCGATGACGTCTACGTCAACCGGTTCAGCGGCGATGGCAAGATCCTGTATCACCTCTATAATGCGACCGGGCACACCTTCGAGGGCATCGCGCTGGGGATCGGGCTTCGCGATGGTGAGCACCTGTTTGATCTGCTCGGATGCACCGAGGTGGCGCCGGAGATGCGCAACGGTCTGGCATACGTGAGCGTCTACCTGGGGCGTGACGATGTGGGCTGCATCGCGCAGCTGCAGCGGCGGCTGGGCGTCGCCCGCGAGGGGGACGCGCTGAGTGTGAGGGTGGCCGGTGAGGTGGCGGGGCTGACGCTGAGCGTTGCGGATGTCGACGGGAATGAGCTGCTCGCGCAGGCGGCGACAGCGGGCGCGAACACGCTGGACTTGGCGCAGATGGAGGAGGGTGCGTCGCCGATGTGCGTGAAGCTGCTGCAGGGCAAAGCGCTGGTGGACGTGGCGGAGGTGCGGTGAACGGATTGACGGCCAGCGGGTCAAGAGACCCGCCCTCCCTGCGGCGACAACAAATGACTCAACGTGTAAACGGCGGGGTAGAGTGAAGGCGGTGATAGGGGCGGCGGAAAATGAAGGCACCCGGTAGACTACCTTCGGCGTGGGGCCTGGAGTGGCGGTGGCAGATCAGGGCTCGGCGCCGGAGGCGAGAGGGTGCACAGCGACATGGAATGGTGGACGCGCATACGGGTGCGCCGGGCGCAGGGGATTGGGTGGCGCACGCTCGAGAAGGTGCTTACGCACGCGCAGCCGCAACTGCTTCGGCATCTACGGCCCCTCGACCCGGCTCACAATCTGTCGTGACGATTGAGGCGTACGCGTGGGCGAACACGCCGCGCAGGCTGCCCGGCCTCCGGCAGTCAGGTTCCGGCGGACCCGGGTCGATCGGGCTGCTACTCGTCGAGAGGCCCCAGGCGGAAGAGCATGACGTCGTCCAGGTAGAGCCTGTTCTGCTCCCCGAGGCCGCTGACGACCACCAGGAACATCAGCGTCGCGACGTCGGTATCGTTGATTCGCGGCGGGATCTCGTAGTTCATCGCGACCGCCTGCCAGCGTCCGGGCTGAGGGGTGACCGTGGTACTGAAGCTGGGGAGGTTCTCGTCGTTCCCGTCGCGGGGTGTGATGGTCAGCGCGATCGTGCCGGAGGGCTGCTGGTCCTCGGGAGTGTGGGCGAAGCACACCGCGGCGTAGCGCCCCGGCTCGAAGGCCAGCGTCTGGTTCGGCCCGCCGCGCCGCATCCCCTCGCACAACACGCTGCGCTCGCCGCTGTGCGCCTGCTCGGCGGTCGCGCCCATGGAGCCGATGCCCTCCTTCACCCAGAGGCTCCATGTGCCGTCCTCCTCGAAGGACGGGTCCGGGTTGATGGGCTCGGCCGTCCCGTCCGCAACGCTCAGCATGATACGCGCATGGTCGCGGATGGCCTGGTTGTCGGCGGTCTCGGCGAGCCCCCCGATGCGGCTGTGCACTGCGTCGCTGCGCCCGATCCACTCGAAGACTCTCCACAGCGAGGTCGCGCCCCAGCCCTCACCGGTCAGGGCCACGCCGCGGTTGACGGCGAGCGGATGGACCAGCACGGGATGGTCGGCGAACTCCACCAGCGACAGCCGCCGGCGCTTGTCGGCCATGGCGGTCCGCGGCTCGGCGCTGTCGATCACCGCCAGGGCCTTCTCCTCCGAGTCGATGCCCGCACCCGCGAGGTCGCCGCGTGGATAGGCGATGGCCGATGCCTCATAGTACTCGAAGGCGCGCAGGAGAAGCTCGGCGCGTGCGCGCTGCCGGTCGGTCCCGGCCTTCGCCACCGCGGCCTCCAGCCACTCGCGCGATGCCGCGATCTCCTCAAGGTCAATGTCGGCCAGGTAGTCTGGGAAGTGGAAGGCCAGGTACTGGCCCTCCTCGCTGAACCA
>JALGUI010000153.1 GCA_029820915.1 Candidatus Zipacnadia bacterium
TCCGACTACCTGGCGGGGCATCCGCGGCTTCCTGCAGGCCGGGGATGAGCAGGGCGTCGGGGGTTGCATGACCACCACGTGGGAGTGGCAGCACGGCGGGATCGTGACCAACTCGCTGCCGGGGATGCTCTACGCCGCGGAGTGCGCGTGGTCGCTGGGCCGCACGCCGGTCTCCGACTTCGAGCGCCGCTTCGCGCAGTGGTGGTTCGGGCTGGCCGGCGAGGATGCCGGGGAGCGGCTGCACGCGGCGCTGATCGAGCCGTGGCCGCGCGAGGGCGCGGCGGCGATCTGCTACGAGTCGCGGCTGGTCACCGACCTGTGGTGGGCCTCGCCGCGCAGGGCGCTGCGCGACTACTCGGCGAAGGACCCGCGGCTGGCCGAGGCGGCGACCGCGATCATCGCCGCGAGCGATGAGGCGATCGAGCGACTGCAGGAGTTCGGGCAGGAGGCCGCGCGCAACACCGACCTGCTGCCGCACACGGAGCTGGCCCTGAGCATGTGCCGGGAGGCCGCGCGCAAGCTGGTGGCGCTGCAGGCGGCGTCCGATCTCTACCAGGGAGCGCGCGAGGCGCTGCCGGATCGTCCGCAGACGGCCGCCGCCCGGGTCAGCCGGGCGGCGCAGGCGGTTCGCGCTCTGGATGGGCCTCTGGCGGCCATCGCGGACGGCTACCTGCAGGCGGCCCGGCAGGTCGGGGCGGCGATGCGCGATGTCGAGCGCATCGGGCGCCTGCGCATGGACGTGGTCGGGCTCGCCGACGAGCTTGACGGCCTCGCCGCCGAGCTGCGGGCGGGTGAGCGCGACACGCTCCCCGACGGCGCCGCCCTCGGCTTCGTCACGGGCCGCTACCTGAAGCTGGGCATCTGGGAGCCGGCGCAGATGAGCGAGGAGGGCGCGGAGCTTCGCTACGATGTCACGGAGCTCATCACCGGGCCCGGCGAGATCACGATCGAGTGGGAGTACGTGCGCGGCGCGCACGGCGTCAACATCCGGCGCACCGCACTGCTCGTGGACGGCGAGCCGGTCGCCGCGGACGAGCACGGCGGCTGGGCGGGCGGCGGCAGTCACGACAACCTCTACAGCCTGCGCATCGACCGGGTGACTCCCGGCGCCACCTACGAGGTGGTGGGCGAGATCGCCTCCAGCGGAGGGACCGACTCGTGCGGCGACGTCTGGCTCATCACACGCGCCGACTGAGGGCGCCCAACGCGCCTGCAGCATCGCGCGACCTCAGTAGACGGGAGGCCCGACCGTGAGGATGCCGACAATCGTCGCTCGCCTCGGGACGCTCGCACTTGCCGCACTCGCGGCGCTGATGTGCGCCGGTCCGGTGGCGCTCGCGGCGCCGGGAGTCGTCGCACTCGACAACCCCGGCTTCGAGCAGGGCCTCGACGGCTGGCGGGTGTGGGTCGCGAGGCAGCCCACGCAGGCGAGCGTCACCGCCGGCGAGCGCGGCAACTGCCTGCGCATGCTCGGCGAGGAGGGCTCTCGCGTCGTCGTCTCCCAGGGCGCGCGGGTCACGCCTCAGCAGTGGTATCGCGTGCGCTATCGCTACCACGCCGCGCCCAACGGTGGGGGCGGGGCGATGGGCTACTGCCGCCTCACCTTCTACGACCAGAACGGGCGCTTCCTCGACTACCCGAACACTCGCCCGCTGCTGGACAGCTTCGGCGAGTGGCGGCAGGCCGAGCAGGTGGTGAGGACGCCGCTGTCGATCGGCGAACTGAGCGTCGAGTTCAACCAGTCGGGCCCGGCCGACCTGCGCATCGACGATGTCTCGATCGAGGCCGTGGCCCCACCCGAGCCCGCCGGGAACACCTGGGATGACCTCGCCCGCCCGCGCCGCGAGCCCCTGACCTTCTCGTCCTGGCAGTACACCAACAGCGCCGGGCACTTCCGCCAGATGGGGCTGAAGTACGGCTGGCGCTACCGCTACCTGGACCAGTTCGCCGAGCTCAGGGACAGCCACACGGTCGCGATGTGGCGCGGCGACGAGGTGTTCGACATCTTCGCCCGCACCGGCCTGCGGGCGATGGTCTACCTGTACTGGGGCGCGAAGGACTACCGCGACCGGCACTACGGGGGCGAACCACCCGAGGACATCCCCGCCATGCTCGACCCGGTCTGGCATGACGGCCACGTCCACGCCTGCCGCGAGGTGTGCGCGAGGTACGGCACGACCCCGGGCATCGAGTACATCTTCGTCCAGGATGAGTCCTGGAACCGGTACGCGCAGGCGATCATCCCGAGGGACGAGCGCGTGTCGGAGTTGTGGGCGGGGCTGGATGCCGAGGTCAGGCGAGACTTCGGCAACGGCGTCCACGGGCTGCCCGAGGGCCCCGACGACGACAACCCGTATCGTTGGATCGCCTACTACCGCTGGGCGGGCCGCCAGTGGGCCGACACCTTCGCGCGCCTGCGCCGGGTCATCGACGAGTCGGGCTGCGGCGCGAAGCTGCTCGGGCCCGACGAGGTCGGCATCCTGATGCCGCTGCCGTGGGCCGAGCTGGCCGAGAGCGTGGACGTGTTCACCGGCCAGTGCCTATACAGCCGCGGCTCGGCCCGCGAGTACGTGGCGGGCTTCACCACCAAGTACGCGCGCGACCTTACCGGGCGGCCGGTGCACAACGCCACGCAGATCGTCAAGTACTCCGGCTCGCCGCCGCCGGAAGAGGTGCAGCGCCAGTACTCGCTGGTGCTGCAGTCCGGCGGCGAGGGCCAGATGCTCATCGGCGTGGAGTGGTTCGACCGCGAACTGAGCCACCACCAGTTCTCCGCCCCCGCCCGCTGGGCCACCATCAAGAACCTGTTGGGCCTCATGGCCACCCACCGGGTCGAGACGCCCGCGCGGAGCACGGTCGCGCTACTCTACTCCAGCCCGTCGGGCATGGCGCAGGGCGCCGGCTTCAACAGCGATGAACTCATGACCCTCTACGCCATCCTCGGTCCCAAGCTCGGGGCCTGGCCGACCTTCGTGGACACGGGCGCCCTCGCGCAGGGCAAGGCGACCCTCGACGGCTTCGATGTCGCGGTCTGGGCGACGGGCCGCTACGAGACGCGCGAGGCCTTCGGGCAGCTTCGCGACTTCGTCGCCGCCGGCGGCACCCTCATCTGCTGCGATGCGCGGGCGCTGCGCAGCGACATCCACGGAGGGCCGCTGCCCGCCGAGGAGCTGCTCGGGGCCTCGGCGGTCGAGACAACGCGCCAGAGGTCGCTCGACGCCACCTGGCCCGATCCGTCGCGCCAGCGCGTCTTCGCCGGCATCTGCTACGTCCTCGAGCCCGCCGGGCCGCGCGTCGAGACGATCGCGACCTGGCCCGACGGCTCGCCGGCCGCGACCCGCCATCCCTTCGGCGACGGTCAGGTCATCACCTTCGGCGCGAGCCCGGTGGCCGGCACCTACGCGTCCGAGGACCCGGAGTGGCTCGACTGGTGGCGAGCGGTGCTCGCGGAGCACGGGGTCGAGATGGACCTGCCGATCTGGCGGCTGCGCCTGCCGGACGAGGCGCTCGTGCAGGCCACGGCGCCCGAGGGCGTCTGCCTCACCGGCAACAGCTTCGTCCGCGTGCAGAACGGCGTCTACCTGGGCGCGAACGAACCGGCCGCCGGCCGCTACAGCATGAGCGTGGCGCCGGACCTGTCGCCCGAGAGCGCCGGCGGGGGCGCCGTCGCCTTCGACGAGGGCGATCTCACCGACCGCGTCGGCGCGACGCGCGGCCCCTTCGACAGCCGGGGCATGGCGGCGGAGCCCTACCGGGAGGAGGACTGGGCCAATCGGTGGAGCGCGGCGGCCATGTCGCGCGGGCCGGCCATCGAGTTCGCGCTGCTGCAGGCCCGCGAGCTGTCACGGGTGCGCCTGTGGTTCTCGGGCTCGCTGCCGGAGCTGCGCGTGGAGGGCCTGGCGGGCGGGCGCTGGCAGAGGTTGGCGGAGGCCGAAGCCTGGTCCGTGGGCGCCGACGTCGAGGAGCTGGAGCTGCCGGTGAGCGGATCGTACTCGCGGGTGCGCCTGCGCTTCGCCCCGGCGGAGGCCGAGCTGGCCATCGCCGACATCGAGCTGTGGGCGCGCGACGACCGCTGACGGGCCGCCCGCGGCACAGGCGGCACGGCGGGCGCTCAGACCCAGAAGCTGTAGGTATCGATCCCCATGGTAATGCCGATGATGCACCAGATGCTGCCGACGATGAACTCGCCCAGGACCAGGCCCAGGGCGAACGGGATGGCCCTCTGAAAGGCGCGATGGCCGCCGTAGCGGGTGATGAGGAGCTTGGCGGCCCAGGCGATGAAGATGGGCAGCCACAGGCAGTTCATCGACCAACTGCTGGAGATGGCGTAGCCGACCGGGTGGAAGGGCCAGCTCATGAAGTTGATGCGCAGCACCATGAGCAGGAGCGTGAAGCCGAAGCCCACGAGGTAGGCGCCCACGCGCGGCCAGTGGGTCCCCGCCGGGTGGACCAGCCAGGAGTGGAGGCGCTGGAAGGGCTCGCGGCCGAAGATGTTGGCGACGTTGCTCATCTTCGCGGCCATCCCGTACGTATAGTAGCCGTGCACCTGCGCCCAGAAGGCGGCGAAGGTGCCCAGGAAGGCCGCGATGGTCAGGGCGATCGCCATGTGCGACTGGCGGATGCCGCTGCTGTCGGCGATCTTGAAGGCCTCAAGCTGCACGGGCATCGGGTGGGCGCGGTAGGCGCGGTTGAACCAGAAGCACAGGCTCAGCGCGGTGAGCTGCCGGGGGGGCAGGATCGTGCCGTCGGTGCCGAGGGTGTTGGTCAGGATCAGGTCCGGGCCGCCGCGGTGCAGGTCGTGGGCGGGTGGGCCAAGCTCGGCGCGGATGCGCGTCACGGCGAGCGACAGGCCGAAGTAGAGTAGGAAGAACAGCGCGCCGAGCCACAGCCACATGCCCATGGCGGCGAGGTAGAGCGCGAGGAACACCGCCCCGCCGCCGATGACCACCAGCGCCAGGCGGTAGCTCATGGGCTCACCCTCATCGTCGGCGTCGCCACGGACTATTCCCCGCCACATCTGCGCCAGGTGGCCGCGGCCCATCCACAGCGCAAAGGCCGCCAGGCCCAGGTAGGCGGCCGAGGACTGCTCGTTCACGTACGGGAAGCCGGGGATGCGATTGAGGCCCAGAAGGGTCGTGAGCAGAGCCTGGCCGCGCCAGAACAGGTAGAAGAACCAGCACGAGAAGGCCAGGTCAAGCGGCAGCAGCATGCCCAGGCCGATGGCGAAGGGATAGAACGAGAGGCGCGTGCCGCGCAGGGCCGTCCATGGATAGCCGACGAAGAAGCTGCGCATGAAGGCGTCGAAGTGCACCACCCGCACCTTGATCAGCGGCCAGGCCGGCCACAGCTCGTGCAGGCCGTTGACGACAATGACCGCGCCCGCGACCGCGAAGCCCAGCCACATCATGCGGCTGCGCAGCAGGGCGGCGTCATCGCTGACCAGCTCGAGCGGCATGTGCGTGATCGGGTAGGTCAGCTTCTCCTGGTCCATCCAGCGCCGGCGGATCAGGGCGTTGATGGCGAGCATCATCGTGGTGAGCACGGCGAGGAAGAGCCCCCAGCTCGCCACCGGCGGCGCCCACGCCAGCAGCCGCTCGCGCGTGTAGAGCGTCGCCCCCCCCTCGAAGGCGGGACGGTAGATCGCCGGGTCGCTGACCGTCAGGTGCTCTGGCAGATACTGGAAGAACAGCTCGCCCCACTGGTTCTCGGGCGTGGCCAGCCAGAAGGGCATCACGATCTGCGGCGCCACCACCTGCACGAGGTCGTGCCCGCACAGTGCCGAGGCGAGCGTGACCATGGCGTAGATGATGATGAGCTCATTGCGGTGCAGGGCCAGCCGGGGGAAGACGCGACGCAGGCCGTCGTTGAGCACGCGCAGCACGAAGAGGATGAAGACCGCGTTGAAGAACAGCGAGACGGTGGTGGGATGACCCTGGTAGCGGATCACGGCCATCTGCGTGATCCAGTAGGCGTTGACGGGCACGAGCAGGCAGGCGATGGCCACGGCGCGGACGGTGAGCGCCCGCCCGTCGCCGGCGGCCTGTTGTGCCGGGACGCTGTCCCCGGGCGGCCCTTCGCTGCGCACGTTATCGGCCTCCGGACGCGACGATGCCGCCCGGCGGCCCCCGGTGGACCTCCCGCGCGGCGCAGGCTGATTCGCGCCCCATCAGCCCAGCCTGACACCTCCGCGCAGGACGCGATCGGAGGACGCCGTGGGCGGACGCCGGCGGGAGCACACCTCCCAGGCGTGCAGGATGATGCGCTCTGCGCCGGGAATGGCCCGCTCGTGCTCGGCATGACCTGACCGGGAGGGACGCGATGGGCGGCTACGGCAGTGCTTGGTGGCGGGAGTTCGCGTGCTGTAGTCTGCTCCTAA
>JALGUI010000154.1 GCA_029820915.1 Candidatus Zipacnadia bacterium
GGCGTGCGGGGCTTGCAGCGACGTGGCTTCCACTACTTGCGGGCCCTGTCGCGCGAGGAACAGGTCGAGATGCTCCTGGAGCAGGGCGTCACCAGTATCCGGATGTACGAGATGCACGATCGTCTGGCAGCAGAGTGCCAGAAGCAATGAGGCCACGGCCGCCCGGACCGTGCAGGCCGCCATTCTTCGGCCATCCCAAGAACGCTGCCCTTACCTGGATACCTGCTGTCGGTAGTGGATGGCTCTCGCCGGGCATCGAGCCATCGCCATCTGGATGGCGGAAGCTGGAGCCTGGGGCGCACTGACGGCGACGGCTCGCCCTGTCTGCGGGTCCATGTAGAATGCCTGGGGAGCTATACGAACGCATAGCCCACAGCCCATGCACAAACCGGCGTCCACATGCGCTTGCGCAGTACCTGTGTCCGTCTCCGCCAGACCCGTCGGCGCCTGTGATGGCGTAGGTGCAGGCGGATGCGGGCCGGGATATGCGTAGTTGAGTGGGTGGGCCATAGCCAACTCCCACGCCTGTGCCTGCAGGTAGGCCATTTGCTCCTGAACTTGCTGAAGACGCAAACTGAGCTCAAAGATCGGGTCCACGACGGTCACCTTCCGATATCCTGTGTGTCCGGTGGCATGAATGCTCGGCCCGATAGCAGATCAAGCGGGCACCATCGGGGTTGCTCTCGCCAAGCGCGGAGGCTTCTCACCGACCCGGACGGGCAGCTCCGGCGAGCTCTCAGCGGGGGCGAACGGGCATACTCAGTCCTGGTTGCCAATCCCCACCTTCGGTCAGAGATGCGCCGTCTCCATGTCGAGAAGCTTCGCCGCCTCAGACAGGGCTTGCTCCCAGCGCCCGAAAGCCATCGACATGTGCTGCGAGCCAACCAGCACCCGGGGCAGCCGCGTCACATCGCCGTCCACGGTCATGTGGATGATGATGCGACAGTGGCCGCCGTCCTCACTGCCTTTCGTCTCCCCCTCGACGGCCACGATCCTATCCAGTGAGCTGTCCATGTTCAGGAGCGTCATCGGCTCCTGCCTGACGTCCGCGTAGGCGGTAACGCCGAACTCCCTGGTGTGGTAATCGCGGACCGTGTAGGGCTCGGAGGCCATGGACAGTGGGATGAGGTCGTGCTCGATGGTGACCTCCTGCGAGCCCGCCTCGAACATGCCCTTCCGATAGCCGAAGTTGCCCATCAGGACCGGTTGCTCGCTGACCGCATGGAGCATCAGCGACGCCAGCATGGCGGTGACGTCGCCCTCACAGGCGCACATGATGCCCTCGTCGATGAGCCGGTCGAAGGCCAGGCAGGGCACCACCGGGCGCTCCTCGGTGAAGCGGCCGCAGTTGATGGTCACCCCGTTGGCGTCCTCTCGCTCGCACAACTCGCGCAGCGCCAGGTAGACCCTGGTGGCGTCGAGCATGCTATCCCGGTCGGGCTCGACCGTAGCGAAGTCCCGGCTCCAGTTGTCCAGCTCAGCGGCGACCTCTTGCTCATCGAAGCTGTCGAAGTGGCGGTAGAACTCATTGGTCTCGATGTGACGCACGCTCACGCCGAGCTGCTCCTCGATCAACTGGAAGTCGTAGGGGCCGTTCGGCGCGGAGAACGACGGTATCTCGCCGATGTACAGGAACTTGCTCTCACCGAAGTACTTCTTCGCTCTCAGTGCGCGCAGAAAGCTCTCGCCAACGGGACCGTGCATGATCGGCAGACCATATTGCGAGAGGGTGAACTGCTCCCACGGCCGGTTCCCGGCGCTGCCCACCAGCAGGGCGTCCACGTCGTAGGTCAGCTCCGAGCGCAGTCTCCGCAGGTCGCTCTGCTGCTCGACGACCAGGAGCTCATCGAGCTGGACGAATCCCACCGCCACGCTGTCGGCGAACTGCTCGACCATCGCCCGGGCCGATTCCCGCACCTCCTCGGCCGTCGGTGGCTCGAAAGCGGGGGTGCCCTTCACGTCCGGCGAGCACACGCTGCCGTAGACGTCGCTGTAGTGGTGAAGGCCAATGTAGACGGGCTTGATCCTGACTGTGCCCCGGTCGAGCTCGCTCATCGCGATGGCTCCCTGATGCTCATGATTCTGTGCGCAGCCGCTGTCACGTACTACCTGTCGTCCTCCACGACCTCGAAGTCCAGCAGTCGGCCTATCTGTCGTATCTGCTCCCTGAAATCGCCCAGGGTGCCGGTCCGATGCACGCCGTACACGTCGGGGTAGAGATGATTCTGCACCCCTGCGGCATCCTCAAGCTCGACGACCAGCTTGCTGCGGCACATTATGTTGGTCCAGTCCGTGTAGAGGGAGTACGCATCCACGGTCTGGCCGGTGTGAACCAGGATCGACCGGGTCGCCACGTCAACGCGCCAGACGGTGGCGGGCTCGCCCGGCGGGAATAGCACCTCCGAGCAGGCGCCCACGCCGGGCCGGGAATGCTCCTTCACGTACCGCTCCGCGTGGTCCCTGATGACGTAGGGGACCTTCTCGGTGCCTCCCCACAGATTCCACGGTGCCCCGCAATGCATGACGATGCTCACGCCATTGCCCACGTCCACCATGAAGTCGCCCATCATCGACGGGCGACCGAAGCCGTACTGCGCCAGCATATGCGTGAGCACCACATTCATGTGTCCCTGGCAGCAGCCCACTATTCCCTCCATCTGGAGCTGCGAGTTCCCCAGACTGGGCCATATCATGTCCTCGGGCTCGGGGCTTGGGGTGAGCGACCTGATGTGCGTTGCGCTCGCGTTCGCCCCGTATTCGCCCATCAGCGCTTTGATCGCCAGGTACATCCTGGCGGAATTGACCACCTCTCGCTCGATGGTCCCCCGCACCTCCGCCGCCTCGGCCATCCACCCTCGCGCGATCTCTCGGGCCTGATCCTCGTCGATGTCCTGGACGCGGTCGCTGGAGGCGACCTCTTCGGTCCCTATCTTGGTGATCTCGGTCCCGAAGGTGTCCCGGACCGCAGCCCTGAAGATCTCGTTGAACTCCTCAGGGGGCTTCTGCCGCAGGTCACCGGGGTAGCTCATGTTCAGGTCGCCGCGATGTACATTGTCGTCATCCACGTAGGGTCTGTCCGTTATCAGCAGAATTCGCGATCTCTTCACTCTTGCGACCGCGTCCACGAGGCCTATCTTCTCCACCAGGTCGTCGAACATTGCGGCCGACTGCGCCGGCTTGCACAGATTCGCCCTGTCGCAGGTGGCGGTCACTACGCCTCCACGTTCCTCCAACAGTGCAAAGGGCACATGCGAGAACTCCGGGAAGTTGTACACCGCTATCGTGGGCAGGCCGGTCAGAGCCAGCCTGTAGTCGTGCGGGCCGCCGAAGATCAGCACGCCATCGAAGTCATCGGTGTGTGCCTGCAGCTCATCGACGACTGCCCCCAACTCCGTTCCGGGTTCGGACGCGTCCTTGACAGTGAAGTCGATGCCGGTGCACCGCTCCTCCAACTGACGCAAGAGGTCTTCGTTGGTCGTGGGCGTCAGGGCCTCGGACTCGAAGTGCTGAACGCCCGCGTCAACGAACACCGTGTACAGCCTCGTCTCGTGCGAGTCCATCGTGCACTTCCTTCCTGCGCAGGGGATCTCTCGCCTCGAGCTATCGGACCATCTGCTCTGGTGGCTTCGGGTGCGAGCGCGGGTGGCCCGCGCACAATACGCCGTGGATTACGTACCACGCCTCTTCGGGGCTTGGATCATGCAGGATGTCGCTGACGGCCTCTCGCACGACAGCCGTCTCCTGACCGCTCAAGCCGCCCATCTCGAACTCCGTTGCCTCTCTCCGGGTCTTGTACCAGTCGCAGTCGCCCCCGCAGACGTACCTGTGCAGCAGCTTGCGGGCCTCGTTTCGATCCACGTCCAATGACTCTGCAACGCGATGGAGTATCTCCTCCACCTGCTGCTTCTCTTCGTCCGTGGCCTCCATGCCGGCGGTCCCCTCCAACTGGGCTATGATCTTGCGAGGGCCCGCAGCTACACGCCCTGGGCCCTGGTCAGGCGCCATGAACCTTCTCGTCGGTCGCCGCGCGACCTCCTCGCGCGCGAAGTCGTCCTGCAAGCGCGCATCTCACCGCGGCGCCCCGACCAAGAGCCACAGGTATCGACATTGGGGCGTGCGGGGCATGACTCGTGTGAAGGCTCAGGGGTAGAGGAGATGGCGCGTGCCTATGCCCGGCGACCCGCCTGATGGCTCCATCCACCGGCGTCGCGGTTGCGCTTGACAGGAGCAGATGCCGGGCGTAGTATTCGCGCATGCGAATATGTGTATAGCTTCTCACGACGCGGCTGTCAACAGAATCCACCCATAAGAGGCACTTTGCCGCGTGGGAGATATGGACAGCGGCGTCAGCGCATCAGGTGCTCGATTCCGAGGTGAAGGCGATGGCGACGACGGTCCGCACCGTCTACCTGTCAAAGGAGATCGGCAGGCCGGGCTGGCCCAGCAAGGACTTCGACCCGCACGATAGAGCGACGGAACTGGAGCAGAAGCTGGTCTGGCTGCAGGGGCGTCTGGACTTCGACGTCCAGTTCACCGGAGCGCATGTGGTGACCAGCGCCGCCGACGTGGCCCGCCTCAAGGACGCCATCTCCGAGCAGGACGACGGCCTGTTGCTGTTCATCCTGGCCTCCGGGGCGCAGCCGCACTTCAATGAGATCGTGGAGATTGGTCTCCCCACGGTCAGCTTCATCGACCTGTTCGGGTACTTCGTGCTTTCGGTGCCCGAGCACGTGATCGGCATCTCGTCCTCAGATTTCACCGAGATCGGAGCGGCCCTGAAGGCCATTGACACTGTGCGCAGACTCAGCGAGTCGAAGATCGTCTGCGTCGGCGACCGCAAGGACATCTCGCGCTACCAGGAGCAGGCTGAGGAGCAGTTCGGCGTCGAGATACAGCAGGTCGGACACCAGCCGCTGCTGTCGGCCTATGAGAGGGCGGATGAGGCGGAGGCCGAGGAGATAGCTGCGCACTATATCAGCAACGCCGAGAAGGTCGTCGAGCCGACCACGCAGGATGTGGTGGCCGCCGCGAAGATGTACCTGGGGATAAGGGAGATGATGGGCGACGTCGATGCCAACGTCATCACGGTGGACTGCCTGCCGCTCACGTATGCGGGCATTCTGCCGGCATTCCCGTGTCTGGCGTTCTCCCGGCTCAACGATGAGGGGCTCGTTGGGGTGTGCGAGGCGGACCTGCCCGCGACTCTCACCCAGATGATCGTCGGCTATCTGGCCGACCGTCCGGGTTTCGTCTCCGACCCAGTGATAGATACCTCCACCAATACCATCATCCACAGCCACTGCGTCGCCGCCACCAAGATGGGCGGAGTTGACAGCTATCCCGAGCCCTACGTCATCAGAAGCCACGCGGAAGACGATGAGAGCGTCTCGCTGCAGGTGAAGATGCGGGCCGGCGAACAGGTTACGCACGCCAAGCTCGCCGGCTTCGACACCATGCTCGTGGCCCGGGGCCGAACGGCCGGCAACGTTGACATCGATAAGGGCTGCAGGACCAAGGTGCGCATGACGGTCAATGATGCGAGGAAGCTCTATCAGAACTACCGCGGCGGCCTGCACAGGGTCATGTTCTACGGTGACCTGGTACGGCAGATTGAGGACCTGGGCAAGCTTCTCGGCTTCAGAGTGGTCGAGGAGTGTTAGGCTCAGCGCCGTACGGCGGTGCAGAGGGCAGAAGTGCCGGGCACCATGAGCACGCCTTGAGGCGAGGCCCGCAACGAATGCAGCAGTCTCATGTCATCTCCACGCTCATCCTCTCGGCGGTCCGGCTGACCTGCTGCATCCGAGGAGAGCGGTCATCGTACATCCCCTCGCGAAGGCGCATTTCACGAAGATACTGGTGTCGCACGGGCTCGTGCGCCCCAACACGGAGTGCAGGTACTACCCCTGCCACGCCACGGTGGAGGACCGCACCTGGTGCTACTGCCCGTTCTATCCTTGCGGCGACGAATCGCTGGGGGAGCACACAGCAAGCCCGAGAACCGGAAAGCGCGTCTGGTCGTGCAGGAGGTGCACCTGGATTCACAGGAAAGCCGTGGCGGAAGAAGTGCGCCAGAAGCTGAGGGACCTTGGCGTGCGCGGCCCGGAAGATATCGAGCAGGCCCATGACAGGCTCCTGTCGGCAAGAGAGAGACAATGGCCC
>JALGUI010000155.1 GCA_029820915.1 Candidatus Zipacnadia bacterium
AGCCGACGCGAAGTGCGCGGCTCCGCGCGGCTCGATCCCGCCCAGATGAGCGGCGACGAACCCGGCGTGGAAGGCATCGCCGGCGCCGATGTCGTAGACGACATCCACGACGTGCGCGGGCACCGTACTGACCTCACCGTCGGCGAACAGCAGCGACCCTCGCTCGCCATCGGTCATGACCACTACGCGAGGCCCGAGCTCGGCCAGCTCGGCCAGCATGTCGGGCGGACACCGTCTGCCCGAGACGAGTCTCGCTTCCTCAGAGTTCATCAGAACGATGTCCGCCGATGCGCAGGCCGCGCGCTGGACCTCGACGACCTGCGCCTCTGTCTGGCCTCGCCACGACTCCGGGCGGTAGTTCACCGCGTAGCAGACTTCGCGACCGGCCTCGCGTGCCACGCGGGCCGCGTGGAGCGCCGCCGAGCGCAGTGGCTCACTGCGCACCGTCGCCTCGGTGAAGTCGAACAGCCGGCCGGCGGCCACCTGCTCCGGGACCATCGCGTCGCGCGTCAGCGTGCCCATGGGGTCGGTGAACCCCGGGAAGCGGTAGAAGTAGAAGGTCTTCGCGCCGTCCTGGTCCATCCAGGCGAAGGACACCGGGGTGAGCTGCCCATCGACGAGCGCAACGAACTGCGTCGCAATGCCTCGCCGCGCCAGTCGGTCAACGAGCCAGCGACCAAGTTCGTCACCGCCCACGCGCGAGAGCAGAGCGACACGAACCCCGAGCGCCGCCAGCGCGCCGGCGAAGTTGGCCGCCGAGCCGGACGGCAGTGGCACCATGCGCTCGACGGCGGCGAGCGGTCGCCCCATCTCGACGGGCGTGATCTCCACCAGTGCCGAGCCGATCACCACGACGTCGAGGTCCGCCGCGCCGCTCATGCCCGTCACGGCTCGCCCAGTCGCTCGGGGTGGGTGACCATCTCCGCCAGCGCGGCGAGGAAAACGCCGCCTTCGGCACCGTCGATCGCCCGGTGATCGACGACCAGAGTGAAGCAGGTCGCCGACCTCGCTACGATGTCCTCGCCGACCACCATCGGGCGCGGCCTGAACGAGCCGATGCCGAGGATCGCCACCTGCGGCGGGCTGATGATCGGGGCAAAGCAGTCGATGCCGATAGGCCCCAGGTTCGAGATGGTGAAGCCCGCCCCCATCTGGAGGGACGCCCGGAGCCGCCCCCGGCGCGCCAGGCTGACGAGCTCCTTGGTCTCTGCCGCGATCTCGATCAGGCTCTTCCGGTCGGCCTCGCGGACCGTTGGGAGCAGGACTCCCTGGTCGGTGCTGACCGCGAAGCCGACGTTGACGTCTTCGAGCAGCCTGAGCGCGTCGTCGTCACACCACGCGTTGAGGCGGGGGAAGTCGCGGAGCGTGAGAGCAACGGCCTTGATGACCAGGTCGTTATGCGTGGGCGCGGGATCGACCGTGTGCTTCAGTTGCCTGCGGAAGGCGATGAGCGGTTCCATGTCCACGAGCGTACCAAGCGGGAACTGCGGGATCTGGTTGACGCTCGCGAGTGTCCGCTCGCCGATCGCCCCCGCGTGTGCTCCTCGACGCTGTAGCTCTCTTCTCGACGGGCCACGTGGGACTCCTCCCGGGCTCAGTTGGTGCCTGCGGCACCCGGTGTATTCCCCCTCCTCCGGCCGTTGCCCTGCTTCGCCGGGGAGGTAGGCGTCTACCGGCGGCGAAGGACCCGAGCGTAAAGGCACGTGGGCCGCGAATGGGCCGAGATGCAAGCCGGCCCGGCGCGGCAAGCCGTGCGCAGATCGAGACAACAGGGTGATAGGCATGCCGATTAGCGACTTGTCCCGGCAGAAGGTGCGGCGCAGTGGCGAGGAACTGGTCAGACACCTGGAGAGCTTCGAGCTCGACCTCAAGTTCACGGCGGGCGTATGGTTCTTCGCCCCGGGCGGTGGGCGCTTCCACGACCGCTACGTCCCCGACATGGCCATGGAGGAGCGCCTCGATCTCGCCGTCGGCCTCATGGACCACGGACTTGTAGGTCTGGAGGCCCACTATCCGAACGAGGTCAATGACGAGACCATCGACCTGTTCAAGAGCGCGCGGGACGACGCAGGCCTCAGGCTGATCACCGTGGTGCCCAACCTCTTCTACGAGGCGCAATTCGAGTTCGGGTCGCTGTCGTCGCCGATCGAGAAGGCCCGCCGGGCCGCCATCGATCGCACCATCACGACCCTCGAGATCAATAGAGAACTCGACACCGACTTCGCCATCGTCTGGCCGGGCATCGACGGGTTCGATAACACCTTCGGCCAGAACCACGTGCTGGCGCGCGACCGCTTCGCCGAGGGACTGGCTGAGGCAATGGACGCGGTGCCGGGGGTGCGCATCTGCATCGAGCCCAAGCCGTACGAGCCGCGGCCCAACATTATCTACGGCACGACCTCCGAGGCGCTGCTGCTGTGCCAGAAGGTCGAGGGGCTTCTCGGCGGCGATGAGAACGTGGCGATGATGGCCGAGGGCACGGCGCTCATGGCGCTGAACCCCGAGGTGGGGCACATGCTCATGGCCCTCGAGGACCTCGCGTACGCCTTCAGCCTGGTGTGCGAGTACGGCCGCCTCGGCCATACGCACTGGAATTCGCAGCCGCTCGGCAACTACGATCAGGACCTGAACGTCGGCGTCGTCTATCCCGAACAGACGGAGGCGGCGCTGTACGCGCTGAAGACGTGCGGGTACAGCCAGCACTTCGGGATCGACATCAACCCCGAGCGCATGCCCGTCGAGCGTGCCCTGGTAAACTGCATGGACATGCTCAAGGCCGCGAACGAGCGCATCAATGGCCTCGACCACGCCCGCATCGCCGAATGTGTCGAGAACCCGGCGGGCAATCGCGGCGTGCTCGAAGCGATACTCATCCGTGCGCGCTATCCGAAGGCCGGCGGCCTCTCAGACATGGACTGAGCCGAACCCGTGTCCAGGTGCGATCCTGCAGCCAAGACGCGCGTGACGCGCGATGACATCATCGCCGGGCTTCGGGCAGTTGGCCTGGAGTCCGGCGAGATGGTGCAGGTGCATAGCTCGCTGTCCAGCTTCGGCTATGTGATGGGTGGCGCGGAGGCGGTAGTGGACGCATTGCTTGAGGTGCTCGGCCCTGCGGGCACGCTGATGGTGCCGACCTTCAACCACATGGCCCAGGAGGCGTTCGACGACGGCGACCAGGTCTTCGACCCGCGCACCACGCGATCGGTCAACGGTGCCATCACCGAGGCGGTGCGGCGGCGCCCCGATGCCCGCCGTTCGATGCATCCGACGCACCCCTACGCCGCCGTCGGGCCGAAGGCCGAGTGGCTGACGAGCGAGCACCTCGAACTCAAGACCTTCGACGAGCGCAGCCCTCTGGGCAAGCTCGCGGCGGCCGGCGGCAAGGTGCTGCTCCTGGGCGTCGGCATGAACACCAACACCGCCGCGCACGTCGGCGAGACCCGCGCCCGGGCGCCCTGCATGGGCTATCGGCGCAACCGCCGCAAGGTCCGGCTCGAGGATGGCACGGTGATTGATGCGTGGTCGGTGCTGTGGCGCGGCGAGGGGAAGTGCCGCGTCGAGTGGCACCCGCTCGAGACGAGGATGCACGAGCGCGGCATGATCCGTGACGGGCGGATCGGCGACGCCCAGATCATGCTGATGCGCGCCGCGGACGTCATCGACACAGCCTACGAACTGTGCCTCGAGTTGTGCCCGACCTGTCCCGTCAGGCCACGTGCGACGGACGAGGAGGAGGCGTAGCCGGCCCGCCCTCGAGGGGTACGGCGTCCACCCGGCGATGTTGCACGTCTGCGATCTGCACGTCCACATCGGGAGATCGGCCGGCGGGCGGCCGGTGAAGATCACCGCCGCTCGTGACCTGACCTTCGAGAACATCGCCGTGGAATGCGCGCGCCGAAAGGGAGTTGACGTCGTCGGGGTCGTTGACTGCGCCTCGCCCCCCGTCCTCGAGGATGTCGTGGCGCTCGTCGAGTCTGGAGAGATGGTCGAGCAGGCCGGCGGGGGCCTGCGCTACGGCGCTGACACCCCAACGGGGTCTCCGGTCACCGTGATCCTCGCCGCCGAGTTCGAGACCTACGAGGAGGGCGGAGGGCAGTCACACCACGTCAGCTACTTCCCCTCCGTGAACGCGCTCCAGGGCTTCTCGGACGAAATGGCGCGGCACGTCACGAACCTGGAGTTGAGCTCGCAGGCGTGCCGGATGCCCGCGTCAGAGCTGCTGGGCATCGCCGGCGAGTTCGGCGCGCTGTTCGTCCCGGCGCATTGCTTCACCCCGCACCGCAGCCCCTACGGCTCCTGCGTTACCCGCCTGACCGAGATGTTCGGCGATGCGTGGGAGCGCGTCCCCGCCATCGAGCTGGGGCTGTCGGCCGACAGCCACTTGGCCGACCGCATCGGGGAACTGGCCGACAGGAGCTTCCTGTCGAACTCGGATGCGCATTCGCTGCCCAAGATCGGCCGGGAGTACAACATCATCGAGATGGCGGCCCCCACCTTCGAGGAGCTGGGCATGGCGCTGAGGCGCGAGGACGGCCGGCAGATCGCCGCCAATTTCGGCCTCGACCCGCGGTTGGGCAAGTACCACCGCACCTTCTGCGAAGACTGCGAACGCATCGCCCACGGTGAGCCGCCGGTGCTGGTCTGTGAGCACTGCGGCTCCGAGAACGTCACCCGCGGCGTGCTCGACCGCATCGCGCAGATCGCCGACCACGCCGAGCCGCAGCCCCCGCCTCACCGGCCGCCCTACCGGTATCAGGTGCCGCTGGAGTTCGTGCCGGGCGTGGGCACCGTGACGCTGAACCGGCTCATCAACCGCTTCGGGTCTGAGATGGCCGTGCTGCACCAGGCCACCCGCGAGGAGCTGGGCCAGACCGTGGGGCAGAAGATCGCGGAGTTGATCGTCCAGGCCCGCGAGGGCCGACTCCCCCTGCAGCCCGGCGGCGGCGGACACTACGGCAGGGCGGCGCCCGAGGACACCGGCCAGCTTGAGATGCCGGGCCTCGGATAGCCCGTCCCCGGACCATGGTGTGGCCCGGGCGATTCGGGGTCGCGGCAGCTTGACAGTCGGGGGCCTTTGTGGTACGTTTTCACGCCCAGCCCCCGGGTTCTCGGTCGGGGGCGTGATTCTCGTCTGGTGGAAGGGAAAGCCGTACCGATGGCAAGGTCCCGCTATGAGACGGCAGAGGAACTCGAAGAGCGAGTAGTGCGCGTCGATCGGACGCGCAAGACCGTCAAGGGTGGTCGCATCTCCAGCGCCAGGGTCGTGTGCGCTGTGGGCGACGGGCGCGGCAACGTCGGCGTCGGCGTCGGTAAGGCTCGCGACGTACCCTCGGCCATCGAGAAGGGCATGAAGGCCGCCCGCGGCAACATGATGCGCGTGCCGCTCGACGGCTACACCATCCCGCATACCGTGCAGGGCAAGGTCGGCGGCGCAGTTATTCTGCTCAAGCCCGCATCGCGAGGGACCGGCATCATCGCGGGTGGCGCCGTGCGCCAGATCGTGGAGGTCAGCGGCATCCGCGACATCCTCACCAAGTCACTGGGCAGCGGCAACGTGTTCAACCGCGCGATGGCGTGCTTCCAGGCGCTGCAGAACATCTACGACCCGCAGGTGGTCGCGGACAGGCGGGAGACCACGGTACAGGAGCTCATCGGCCGACAGATCGTCGATCCGTACGAGCAGGAGGACTTGGCCGCCGCGAAGGCCGCGGAAGAGGCGGAGGCCGAAGAGGCCGTGGAGTTCGAGCAGGCGCTGCTCGGTGAGGACGAGGCCGGCGAGGAGGCCGGCGCGCAGGAAGGCGCCGAGGCGCCGGACGACGACGGGCCGGGGGAGAGCAGCGAGGAGTAGTCCGGACCCAGCAGTCCGGCCGAATGAGACGCGGCGGATCGCCCGGGCGATCCGCCGCTTCCGCGTACCTGACGTCTGGCTGCTCGCGCGCCTCACGGCGCGGCGCCTACTCGACCGCCACGACCTGGCCGGTGCGTGCGGACTCGTAGCAGGCATCGATGACCTTGTGGCTCCACAGGCCGTCCGCGGCTGATACGGGCGGCTCCGTGTCGTTCTCGACGGCCTGGCAGAAGCCCTGGATGGCCGCCTCGTACATGTTGACGACCTCGGGCTCGATGATCTGCTCGGCCGCGCCGGCCTCGCGGGCCTGCTGCGCGTCGTAGCCCTTCACCTCGCCCTCGATGATCGCCGAGATGCTCCCGCCCGAGTCCTGGCCGATCGTGCCCTGCGTGACCATGCTGCCCTTGGAGCCGTACACCTCGAGCATGTTGCGGGCCGCCGCGTCGGGAACGTTGAAGAGCGTGTCCACCATGCCGACCGCGCCGCCGGCGAAGTGCAGGACGACCGCTGCGGTATCCTCAGTCTCATAGTCCTGCACGAGGTTGCCGGTGAAGCACGCCACGCGCGTGACCTTGCCGAAGAAGAACTCGAGCAGGTCGATGCAGTGGTTACCCATGTCGATGAGCGCCCCGCCGCCGCCCAGCTCCTGGATCTGCCGGAAGGCTCCCTCGATCGGCGGGTACCAGCAGGTCAACTCCGCGCGGCCGAGAACCGGGGTCCCCAGGTCACCAGCGTCGATCATCTGCTTGATCGTGGTGTGGCAGGCGTGGAAGCGCATCATGAAGTTCGTGCCGAACTTCACGCCTGCGTCGGCGCACACACGCATGCTGTCCTCGCACTCCTCGAGCGTCATGGCGAGGGGCTTCTCGCACAGCACGTGCTTGCCCGCCTGCGCGGCGGCCACGGTCTGCTCGTGGTGCACGAAGGTCGGTGTCGCGATGTACACGGCTTCCACCCTGTCGTCGGCCAGCAGATCCTCGACGGTCGCGTAGCCGGCGACGCCGTACTTCTCGGCGGCCTCGCCGACGCGATCCGCCGCGATATCCTGCACGGCCACCAGCTCCGCCGCGGGGGCCGGGATGATCCCCTCAGGGATCGTCCTCCGGTCCGCGATCCCGCCGCATCCGATGACTCCCCATCCGATTGCCATCAATCAGCACCTCCGATTGTCATTCTCCGTCGAGCGCGCCGTGGCGCGCCCGAAGTCATTCTGCCCGGGCGAAGTTCACAGCAGCACCCAGGGCATTCCGGCGTCCACGAAGCGAACCGGGAGGTCAGGGAGCCGCTGCGCGAGCAGCCGGGCGAACTCCCGCATCCCGGGGTTCTCCGAATTGACGTGCGAAGTTTCGATGAAGCCGATGCCCGCATCCACGGCCGCGCGGAGCGTGTAGTCCAGCGCTTCACCGCAGATGATGGCGTCGGCGTCGGCGATCACGGCCTCATCGACGGCGTGCCATGTCTGCGCCAGGCCTCCGTAGTGCACGGTCACCCGCGTGACGATGCGGGCGAGGTCGCCCGCCACCCGCACCTGTGGCACCCCCAGCGCGAGCTTGGCGTGATCCGCCAGCTCGGCCAGCGTCAGGGGCTCGAT
Organism: Candidatus Zipacnadia bacterium; assembly: GCA_029820915.1. Lineage (GTDB taxonomy): Bacteria > Armatimonadota > Zipacnadia > Zipacnadales > UBA5352 > JALGVA01. Next base: position 7,440 of record JALGUI010000155.1, read on the forward strand.
CTCATAGGTGCAGCAGTACGGGCCCTTGTGCGCGTGCTCGGCGAAGCCCAGCGCCTCGGCGCACGAGTCCATCACGCCGCCGGGCGTGCCGTCCCAGTTGGAGTGGCACCGGCAGACGAC
>JALGUI010000845.1 GCA_029820915.1 Candidatus Zipacnadia bacterium
CGGATAGCCCATGTCGGGCGTCATGACCACGTCCTCGGCGACCAGCAGGTAGTTCAGCCGGTCGTGGTGGCCGTGGCCGGCCATGCGCCCGTAGTAGAGGGCGAGCGCGCGGCCGTCGTCGCGCCACGGCGCCTGCAGCACCGCCTGGCCGTGGCCGCCGGAGTTGTAGCTGGGCAGCGGGCCGGGGTCGGCGGCCAGATCGCGCTCGAGGTCGGCGAGGACGGCCTCCGGGTCCTCGGCGTAGAGGTGCCAGTGGATGCCCTCAGGGAGCTGCACGCGGATGGGGCGGACGGCGAACAGCCCGTCGAGGCTCCTGCGGTTGCCGAACCACACCTCGCGCGCGATCTCCGGCGTGCCGAAGATGCGGTAGCCCTGCAGCGCCATCTCGACGGGGATGGTCAGGCCGGTGCCGCCGTAGTTCATGCACTTGTCGCCGTCGCCCCAGTTGGGCGAGTAGTTGTCGAGCATGCGCACCGCGGCGCCCATGGTGTAGCAGGCGCGGAACTTGGGGTAGTCGCGCACCAGATCGTGCTTGTCGTAGCCGGGGTAGCGCCACAGCAGCTCAGCCGTGCGGTAGAAGCTCAGCGCCGGGATGCGCGAGTAGCCCAGCGCCGCCTCGTTGCTGAAGCCCTCGCGCCCGAGCCGCTCGGCGAGGATGAACGGAATGCCTCCCCCGCCCGGCTCGAACAGCCAGTCCAGCGCCGCCTCGGTCTCGTCGGGCTCGTCGAGGGCGATGGCCGCGCAGGCCATCGCTTCGTGGTGCATTCCGGGGTTGCCCTGGATGCGGCCGTCCTCGACCGCGATGATGAACTCGCGCAGCAGATGGTCCTCGATGTGGCGGGCGATTGTCTGGGCCGAGGACTTGTCGGCGGTGCCGTACCGCTGCGACATGCGCTGGGCGAACGCGACCAGTTCGTCGTCTGCGAGCAGCGCATCGTAGATGTGATCGTATGCGAGGCCGGCCATGTCCGCCGTCCAGGTCTCCCAGATCATCCCCTGGACGCGACCGCGGCCCGAGCCGCCGGTCGAGGCCTCCATGCCGAGACGGAAGTGGGGCATGTAGTCAATCTCAGGGTACAGGTCCGCCATGCGGTCGAGCAGCACGCCGGCCTTGTGGGCGTATGCGGGGTCCTCGGTGAGCGTGTAGACGACGGCCATCTTCTCGGTCACGTCGAGCATCTGCTGCCAGAGCCGGAAGGCGTAGCAGGCGGCGAAGAACCACTTCTTGCCCTCGACCTCGAGGCCGGTGCCATCGTCGGTCCACTCGCCGGGCGCGCCCTCCTCCGCCACCAGGAAGCGCGGGTCGCCCGCGCCGAGGCGGAACAGGTGGTGGTCGTCGAGCGCGCTCTCGTAGTAGGCCGCAAAGTCGTTCTTCGGGAACCACTCGTCGCAGTTGGCGCAGCGCACCTGCCAGGGATGCTCGAAGAAGTCCACCCGCCAGCGTGACGGCGAGTAGGGGGCGTTGTAGTGATCCTGGCCGCAGTTCGGGCAGCCCTCTCCCCCGCGGTTCACGCCCGAGTCGCGGGGCATGTCCTGGCTGGGGAGGAGCTTCCACAGCTCCTCGTCGGACATGGCCATCCACGGCTCGAGCTGCGCGATGAGGCGTACGCGCGCGCCCACTCGAAGCGCTCGCAGTTGCGGATGGCGGCCGCGCGCATGTCCGCGGTCACCAGGACACTGCCCGACTTCGCGCCGGCGACCGACGCGGCGATCAGCGCGAGCGCCATGACGACAGCAATGCGTTCCACGGGATCATTCCTTCACGGCGACCAGATCACAGGTCGAACTCCGCCAGCAGCGGCGTGTGGTCGGATGGCCTGTCGGCGAGGCGCGGGGCCATGTCGATCCACGAGCCCGTGCACAGCCTCGCCAGCGACCTGGTCGCCAGGATGTGGTCCACGCGCCAGCCGTGGCCCTTCTCGACGGACTCGAAGAAGGTATACTGCGCGCCCTCATCGTTGTGCTGTCGGAAGCAGTCCACGAAGCCCCACGCCATCGTGTCCGCCAATGCCGCGCGGGCCTCCGGATGGAAGTCCGGATGCTGCCTCAGCGCCTTCGGGTCGTAGACATCGCGCTCCTCGGGCGCCACGTTCATGTCGCCGACCCACAGCAGCCGCGAGCGCGGCGTGGAGATGCGGCCGAAGAGGTCGCGGAGGCGCGCCATCCACTCGAGCTTGTACCGGAAGGCCGGATCGTCCGCGGCCTTGCCCTGCGGCACGTAGGTGTTGACGACCGGGAGGCGTCCGACCCGGGCCACCAGCAGTCGCGGGGCGTCGGCGGGGTCGTCCTCGAAGCCACGCTGCAGCACCGTCAGCGGCAGGCGGCCGGCGATGGCGACGCCGTTGTAGGACTTCTCGCCCGCGAAGCCGAGGGCCGTGAACGCCTCGGCCGGGAAGTCGTCATCGACGACCTTGGTCTCCTGCATGCACAGCACGTCGGGCTGCGCGCGCTCCAGGAACTCGGCGACGAGCGGCATGCGCGCCCGGACGGAGTTGACGTTCCAGGTGGCGATACGCATGGCGCCTCTCCGGGGCGGTTGCGAGTGGCGGCGGACGGGGCCATGTTTCGCCACACCGGGATCACGGGCC